>VXPE01000118.1 GCA_009839745.1 Candidatus Poribacteria bacterium | reverse complement strand
ATAAAGGATATCCCATGGATTTACAACTCATTACTAACTGGCAACTTGGGTTATTTTAATGCTTCTACCGCGGCGCACGAACTGGGACACGCTTTTGGCTTGGAGCACGATTTTCGGGGTGATGATAACATTATGCGCGCTGGTCGTAGTAGGCGATTATCAAGATGTGCAGCAGAATGGTTGGATGTCAACCCACACTTCAACCCCGACCGAGCCCCCCGGCATGGACAAACGCACGATAACACTACGATTGAGATGCTTCCACCGAGTCTCGTATTGCCTCCGAATACTATCCGCCTTCGCTTCAAGATAACCGATCCCGATGGGCTTCACCAAGTGCAGCTACACACAAATGGTCTGTTCACGGCTTGTCAAAACTTAAACGGAAAAACGAACGACACTGTTGACTTTACTCTTCCCTCTTTAAAAACGAAGGTGATAAGGTCGGAGGTTTCGTATGGACGCTTGGAGATATTTCGCCCACCAGCGGGGACATCAATGAATGTCTCAATAGGATTGGTATGACCACAGGCGATGTCAACGACCATTCGGCTTATGCCCTGTTTTCGCTGCCATCCGATGCTGATCGAACGGGGGTG
This sequence comes from Candidatus Poribacteria bacterium, assembly GCA_009839745.1. Taxonomy (NCBI): domain Bacteria; phylum Candidatus Poribacteria; species Candidatus Poribacteria bacterium. The sequence goes on along the minus strand of VXPE01000118.1, from coordinate 3,638 downwards.
CGAATGAGCGTCGGCAGTGATGATGCTATCAAAGTCTGGCTCAACGGAGAAGTGGTTCACAAAAACGCTGTGAACCGACCCGCGAGCGATTTTCAGGACACATTTCAAGTGGATCTGAAGAAAGGCGATAACCGCTTACTCGTGAAGGTCAGTGAGCGCGCCGGAGCTTGGCGTATGTTCGTAGGTATAGATCGGGTTGAAAGCACACAGAATGCTGATATAACTGCGGATGTCAATGGTGATGGTGTGGTGAACATACAGGATTTGGTGTCAGTCGCCTCACGTTTGGGACACGCCGGGCAGCATGCCGCAGATGTCAATCGGGACGGTGTCGTTAATATTCAGGATCTGGTATTGGTGGCGGGTGAGTTAGGGGGTGCTGCGGCCGCGCCTTCAGCCTGGCATGCTGCTTCGGCGGAACTACCATCCCGCGCCAGAATAGAGCAGTGGTTGGCAGCAGCGTATCGCGTGCGGCGTACGGATGCTCGGTTGCAACGGGGGATTGATTGGCTCGAACGCCTCTTGGTAGCGTTACCGCCCAAAAAGATGGCTTTGTTGACGAATTACCCGAACCCATTCAACCCTGAAACCTGGATACCGTATCAGTTGTCGGAGCCTGCGGCGGTGACGATACGTATCTATTCTGTGAAGGGTAACTTGGTGCGGACGTTGGTATTGGGGCATCAGCCTGCGGGTATGTATCATCGCAAAAGTCGCGCGGCGTATTGGGATGGCAGAAACACACAAGGCGAGAAAGTGGCAAGTGGACTCTATTTTTATACACTCTCAACGGGCGATTTCACAGCAACGCGGAAGATGCTCATAAGGAAATAGTATCATTTGACATATTTCGAAAAAATATGATATACTATTTTTAGCATGCGTGAGTATCTTAGGTCAATAAGAAAGAAAATAGAGCGTGAAGTCAGAAAGGGGAACGGCAGTGAACGACAACCAACTGACGACAAAAGATATGTTCGAGATATTGCGATCTGATATTTCGGAAGTCAAAACACAGGTGGCATCTGATATTTCGGAAGTTAAAACAGAGATTTCAGGTGTCCGATCGGACATACGCGCTTTAGATGATCGGCTTCGGAGAGTTGAAGAAACTGTTGCTGGGACAAAAGCTGTCGCTACGTATCAGAGACAGTTGGTCGACTGGCTATTCCGGATCGCCGCGGTGATAGGTGTCGGCGGGGCACTCAAGGCGTTCCTTTCCTAATCTAATACTGTCTTACGTTTATAGTAGCCTTAGAATTAATTTAGGCATTTTTTGCGTAGGTCCTATGCAAATCAAACATCCAACCTATACTGATACCCTATCTGTATGTCAACCATTCTAAAATCTATAGGACTTACGCAATGAATTGCGCCACTACAAATCGATACGCTTTGGAGGCATCCCTTATTGATAAAGAAGTCTGCGCTCGTAGTGCGGTGATTTATCGCCTCTCTGCGTAAGTCCTACTATACTATACAAACGTGAGTTTGATAAAAGTGGGATGTCGGGTTTCGCTACCGTTATTGCCCCGGAAACGTGCCTTAAAAAGGGGAGATTCGTCCAACTTACGTTTTTTTCGGCGTATTTACCGCTCTACCTGGGGAAACACCCAAGCAAAAACACCTACAGATTTATTTTCAAACTCACATTATACAAGGAAATAACAATGAGCAGAAGTAATGTATTATGGGTCGATGAAAAAACGCTTTCAAAAGATATAAGTGGAAAAGTTTATATCGTAACGGGTGCTAACTCCGGCGTTGGTTTTGAAACCACAAGGCAATTAGTCAAACAAGGTGGTCATGTAATAATGGCATGTAGAAGACCCGATGCAGGAGAGGAGGTGGCTAAAAGTTTTACTGGGTTAAAAGGGAGTTATGCGGTCATGAGATTAGACCTTGCTGACTTGGCGTCAGTAAGAAATTTTGTTGCCGAATTCTTAAAGAAATATGATAAACTGGATGCTTTAGTATGCAATGCAGGGCTCGTGACCTTTGGCAGCGAGATCGAACGGACGAAAGATGGATTTGAGATGGCTATAGGCGTTAGTTATTTCGGTCACTTCCTACTGACTGAATTATTGCTTGATATATTGAAGAAAAGTGCGCCATCAAGAGTGGCGATTGTTTCGTCTGTTGTTCATGCAGGAAATCAACGAAACCGACCCACTGTGCATTTGGAGGACTTGAATTTTAACACCAGGAAATTCAATAATTTCGCTGCTTACGGCGAGGCTAAAGTTGCTGTTATATTATATGCAATGGAGCTTGCGAAACGACTGGAAGGCACAGGTGTGACAACAGCCTCTGTTCACCCGGGTTGGGCACGATCAAACTTTGGAGGCAATCATTGGATTATGAAAATCATGAGAGTGGTGATGGCACCCTTGAGCCCTTTCATCACTGACAGTAATGAAGAAGCAGCTCAAACATCACTCCACTGTTTGCTCTCTGATGATGCACCAAACCATTCAGGGGCGTATTTTAGCCAAAGCAGCGTGCTGTATAGAGACAAAGAATGTAAAAATGGCGGTTGGCCCATGACATCTCCAAATCCAAATGCCAGAAATATGGATACTGCAAAGAAATTAGTTGATTTAAGTTATAAATTGGTTGGATTAACCTAAATTCCAGAAACAAAAGGAGCAAATATGTTAACAGAAAAAGAGAAAACTGAAGGATGGATATCCCTGTTCGATGGGGAGACACTCAACGGTTGGGGAGCCACCGGAAATGCCGAAGGGTGGGTTATTGATGATGGTAGTATTCTCTGCACCGTTCAGGGTGGAAAATACCTCTACACCGAACAACACTACGACAACTTCATACTGGCACTCGACTTCAAAACCGAGCCGAAAGTCAATAGCGGAATCTTTGTCCGATGGGCAGATCTGGAGGACGCCGTTCAGAGCGGACTTGAAATCCAGATTTTAGATACATACGGCAAGGCACCGACCGATAGCCACGACTGCGGCGCACTCTACGATGCCTTGGGACCGACCCGGAACACCTGTAAGCCCGCTGGGGAGTGGAATCAAATGAGCATCACATGCGATGGAAGTACCATTGCTGTGACACTCAACGGCGAAGAAATTGTCCGCGCAGATTTGGACGAGTGGGACACACCGCACCAAAATCCCGATGGAAGCCGGAACAAATTTGGTATTGCCCTCAAAGATTTCCCGCGGAGTGGACATATCGGTATCCAAGACCACGGTGGGAAAATTTGGTGCAGAAACATTAAAGTCAAACCGCTATAGAAATAATAGTTTGGACAATTTCGGTCAGGTTCATACCTTGTTTTCAAGGTATGTCTGATTTTTCTCGAGGGTTCTCACACATACCCAACTCTGAAAAAATAAACTCGGAGGCCCCAAAGGCAAGCCCCAGCGGGGCGATATGTTTATAGAAACGCCATACCCTACACCAGGCAAGCCCCAGCGGGGCGATATGTGTATTCTTAAAAAAAATTGTCCAAAGTTTAGTATAGAAACTAAAGTTTGGACAATATTATGATATTCAAGCTGCCTTGTCGAAAGGCAGTGGGGGCTCTTGTTGTTGAAAGGTCTGAATATTCTGCGAGTTTGTATTTTCAGTGGAACTCGTAGAAAATCCCAACTCCCTGATTTGTGCCT
>VXPE01000117.1 GCA_009839745.1 Candidatus Poribacteria bacterium | reverse complement strand
CAGTCTTTGAGGCGATCTGTCAATGCGATATAATCTCTTAGAAATGGTATTAGTTCTGCCGAATCACCGCCGCATCAAAGGCTCAACCTTGCGCCGAATTTGTACTCAGGCTGGAATTGCCAGAGATACTTTCCTGGAAGCTTATAAGCGGATATAAAGGTGAGTTTAACAACCATCAAAGTGAGTGCCAGTTATGCAAGGTGAGTGCCAGTTATGACAGCACCATTCTACTATGGGATATGAAACCTTATCTTTCCTGAATCTAGAACTCAGCGAGGAGTTTGGGCAATTCGGCGAGGCTCTGAATTGTTTCCTCCCATCTGCCGGATTGGGTGCCGTCTCTGTCAAGCAGTATCGGACGAATCCCTACACCTTGTGCCCCGACGACATCCGCCTCATACGTATCCCCGACATGGACGACTTCCTCTGCTGAGACCCCGACTGCTGTGAGCGCGTAGTGAAAGATATACGGATCCGGTTTCTCAGACCTGACACGCACATCGTGCGAGGCAACAATCGCATCAAAATACTCGGCGATTCCCAATCGTTCGGTGAGTGGATCCAGCGGCGTATCCCAATTGGAAACAATCGCTAACTTGAAACCCGCATCCCGCGACTTCTCAAGTGTCGGAACGACATCACTGTAGAGGGTGCCACTGTTCGCAGCAAAGAGATAGTGTCCAGATTGCAACAACTCCCACGCTATCTGCTCCACGTGCTTCTCAATACCGACTTCTCTTATAAATTCGCATTCTCGCTTCATCACAGTTATCGACAAGTCCAGCAGAGAGAATTCGGTAGTAGGGTCGGGTGCCGATGTGCCAGCAAAGAGGCGTTCCATGGCTGTTTCACAGCGTTCCCAATTGACCTCAACGCCATACCTTTCAGCGATTCTTTCAAGGTTTTCTTCAAGGGAATGCTTGTGAAAATATAATGTTTCGTAAAAATCAAAGAAAATGGTTTTTATCATCATCCTCACGTAATGGAAAGCAGTTCAGGTAATTGGGACAGGTTCTGGATCGTCTCGTGCCATCTGCCAGTTTGTGTGCCGTCTCGGTCAATGAGTATTGGACGGATCCCCGCATTTTTTGCTCCAATGATATCCGCCTCATACGTATCCCCAACATGGACGACTTCTTCCGCCGAAGCACCGACGGCTTCGAGCGTATAGTTGAAGATGTGCGGATCCGGTTTTGCTGACCGAACGCGTGCATCGTGCGAGGCAACAATTATATCGAAATAGTGCGCAATACCGATCCTCTCGGTAAGCGGATCCAACGGTGTATCCCAATTGGAAACAATCGCTAACTTAAAGCCTGCCTCTCGCAAATGCTGAAGTGTCGGAACGGTATCGTCATAGAGCCTCGCGGCATTAGCAGCAAAAAGTGAGTGTTCAGATTGCAAGAGTTCCCATGTCATCTGTTCCACATGTTCTTGAACACCGAGTGCCTTTACAAATTCGTAGTAACTCTCAATGATCTCTTGCATCGTTTCAAGGAGGGCATGTTCCGTAGGATCGGACCCTGACGCATCGGCGTAGAGATTCTCGCGTGCCGTTGCATAACGTTCCCAATCAATTTCAAACTGGTACCGCTCTGCAATTTTTTGGAGGCTTACCTCAAGCGGCTGCCCCCAAACGCACAGCGTTTTATAAAAGTCAAAGAAAACTGTCTTTATCATTTTTTTAACGATCATGCGTGTGCGGTATCGACGATGTCGATACCGATCTAAAATTGATTAGAACCTCTTTTAGGTTATAAAAGGTCTCTTAACGATTCAGAAGCCGAAAGGAGGCAGGAACTCAGAAGCATTGTTAGGAAAAATCGCCATCAGATGTAATGGGTCAGATCGGGGATACCTGCTTCTTTAAAGCCCCTTTTTCGGAGCAGGCAGCTATCACATCTACCGCATGCGCTCCCTTCGGTATCCGGGTCGTAGCAACTTAAGGTGAGACTGTAATCGACACCGAGTGATGCCCCAATTCGGAGAATCTCCGCCTTCGTTTTGTCAATGAGTGGGGCGCGAATTCTTAATTTCGTTTTTCCCTCAACACCGGCTTGTGTCGCGAGATTTGCCATTGTTTGATATGCCTCTATATATTCCGGACGACAATCTGGATAACCGCTGTAATCGATAGCGTTGGCTCCGATGAAAATAGTATCAGCAACAAGGACTTCCGCATAAGCGAGGGCATAGGAGAGAAAGATTGTGTTTCGGGCGGGGACGTAGGTTATCGGTATGCCCGTTTCCATTTCCGAATCAGATCTATCCTTGGGGACTTCAATATCGGTTTCCGTCAATGCGGATGCCCCAAAGGTCCGCAGATCAATATCAACGATGATGTGCTGTCTGGCACCTAATGCCTTTGCAATATTTTTCGCACACTGGAGTTCTACTGCGTGTCGCTGACCATACCGAAAACTCAGGCAATATGTATCGTAGCCTTCATTGCACGCGATAGCAAGCGTTGTTGTTGAGTCTAAGCCGCCACTGAGTAAGACAACCGCTTTTTTAGGCACCGATTTTCTTCCCAAAAGAAGGGGAAGGTTGGCAAATTGGCAAGTGTTCTAAATTTTGCAAGTTATATTTAATACACAACCTAACTTCAGTTCACTTTAACTACACTTTACAACCTTCCACCTTTTTAATCTTTTCTATTGTTGTTCAAACTCTAACTTCGCGAACCGCATAAAGATGCCGCCCCCCGGTCTAGCAAGGGGTCCGTTGATCGCTAAGCATGCGATGACATGTTTCGCACCCGGTTCCGCGCTTTCGGTGACAACAACGCGTTGCGGCGTATTGAAACCCGAGGCAGCACCACGTCCTGACTCTCCGAAAGCCAAGTCAATTTCGCCGTCAACCCAGACTTCACCGTAATCATCAATACATGTGTTAAACCACACCTGTGAGCCAGCAATTGAGACTCCGTCAACTTCCTCTGGAAGTGTCACGGTAATCCGATACCAACCGAAGCAAAGTCCTGTCGAGATAAACTCTTGGATATCCTCACAAACGGGCCAGTCCGAGTCGTCGTAGTCGGCAAGACGCGCAGGCGTTTCCGGCAATTGATCAACCAAACCCCCGTTCGGTTCACCAGGGACGAGCCCATCGCCATAACGCCATTCGGAATTCGTGAGTTCACGATGTTCCACATTTTCTAAATCAAGCTCTGCAATAATCATTATCTATTCCTTCCTTAGTTTGAATCGTTAAAAAGTTTATAGGCAATAGCCGTTGAAAAAATCAGGAAAATTCCTGCAACAATAAATGGAACGTGAACAGAGAAGTTAATCAAAAAACCGCTCGCAACATAACCAAGAAGAAATCCGGTGCTCCATGCTAAATGTGTGAGACCGACCCCGTGTCCCTTCTCATGAGCTTCGGTGAATTCGTTGATGAACCGAGGGATCGTCGTTGAAAGGCCCCACGCCGCGCCTGCACCAAGTATTCCGAAAACCTCCAACGCGATTAAAGAATCATGAAAGAACGCCACACCAAAAGCGAGGAGCGTAACAAGCGCATTCGCCATGAGAGCAGGCGTGCGGTGCCCAATCGCATCACATATTCTACCAACAGCTAATTGACACCCGAAAGCAAACAACAGACTCACCGCTCCATAGTAGCCTGTCGCCTTCACGCCAGCGATACGCGCAATCAAGATCGGCATCAGCAAGTTCACAGAACCCCAATAATAGGTCGGGAAAACCCGTAAACCGATCAGCAGTTTCATGTTCCGCCGCCGACTCAGATCTATATATGCGCCAATATTCAGGGTCGATTTCCATATACCACCCTGCTTCCGCTGGCTATTAGAAGACGGCTGTCGTGCCAATCGCGGTAGAAAGAAACACGCACCGATGAACAGAACACCTGCCAAAACCACGGCACCGATCCCGAAAACACCATAGTCGATACGATCTATGACTTCCCCAGCGATAGCACTCCCGACTGCACTCCCAACGGTCATATTGATAAAGTACAGTCCTGTCGCCACCCCCAATCGGTTTGACGGCACAACACTAATGAGATACGTTTGACCGCCCGCGGTTTTGAACCCGGATGCGATACCTTCGTAACAGAGGATACCCCAAATGAACAGCGGCGTTTCTGTCGTGAAAAGCCCACCTACGACGACTGCCCCTGTCATCCCGATGAGTATAGCGGGTTTCCGCCCAAATCGATCGCTAAGCGTTCCTCCTATCAGCGCCGATATCCCACCTAACCCGATAGGCAGTGCGCGCAACAACGCTGCGAACAGTGCGGTCTCTTTTAAAATCGTCTCCGCGTAGACCGGAAACAACATCTGGACCGGTCCTGTTACCAAACCGACAACGAACACGATGGCACAAAGAAAAATAAAACCGCGGCTCCACATTCTTTTAACGATTAAATCTGAACTGCTGCGTCCGTTGTCCTGGCAGTCTTCCAATTGTTAACAAACTTTTCATAACCTAAAGTGAGTTTCTTAACAATTTTAGATCGGTGTTGACAACGGAAACACCGCCCAAATTTAATTGTTAAAAATACGGATCAGACTATCTGTAATGTTCGGTGCAGCCGTGCCGAGTCCACACGCGCTCGTTGCTCGCATCACTGCCCCAATCTCCGAGATGAGTGCCTCCGAATTCGGTTGCAAAGGGTCGGACAAAAGTTCCACCAGTCGATGCGTGCCGATACGGCATGGGAAACATTTTCCACACGATTCCTCAGCGAAGAACTCCATAGCGTTACGTGCGACATCGAGCATCTCTCGCGTGTCATCAAACACTATGATTCCCGCCGCGCCGAGCATCGCACCCACCTCTTGGAAACTCGGCTCGTCAATAGTAATGTCAAAGTCGGCTTCAGCGATGAACCCACCGGATAAACCTGCTGTCGTGATCGCTTGAATTGCGCGTCCCTCTGGAGGGCCACCTGCCCATTCGTAAAGGAGCGTCTTTAACGGAAGTCCGAATGGCACCTCGTAGTTCCCCGGTCGCTGGATGTCACCGGAGAGACTGATAATTTTTGTGCCTGCCAAGTTTTCATCACAGCTGAGATTTTTATACCATGCTGCGCCGTGCCGTAAAATCTGGACAGCAGCGGCGAGTGTCTCTACATTGTTGACAGCGGTGGGTAAGTTTTCAAACCCGTGTGTCACAGGATAAGGCGGACGATTCCTTGGAAACGGATGTTTCCCTTCCAAACTGTTCAATAGCGAGCCTTCCTCCCCGCAGACATAAGCACCGGCACCCCGTCGAATGTAGATGTGGAAGTTGAAGTCTTCATCCCCATGTTTCTCTCTGCAGATAGCATCACCAAGCAGTCCTGCCGCTTCTGCCTCCGCGAGTGCGTGCTCAAGCACCTTTAAGGTTTCTGGGTACTCATAGCGGAGATAAATGAATCCGCGCGTCGCGCCTGTTGCGTAGGCAGCGAGTGTCATCCCTTCAATCACAGCGTGTGGATCGTAATCCAGAATAGCCCGGTCCTTGAAACACCCCGGTTCACCCTCATCGGCGTTACAGACGATCGTTTTGGGTTCGCCGGGAGCATTCAAAACCGATTCCCATTTCATGCCTGTTGGGAATCCTGCGCCACCTCTACCCGCAAGTTGACTCTCTTTAAGTATTTCAATTACATCCGTTTGTGTGAGTGTTGTCAATGCTCGGGTCAGTGCTTCATAGCCGCCCGTGCGCCGATAGCCTTCCAATGTATTGCGTTCGGGTTCGCGGATCTCGGCGAAGATGCATTCCTTACCATCACCCGGGTATGGTGGTGGTAAAGGGGTGGGTTGCACGGAGAGCGTTTCTACCTGTTTCCCGACGCGGACCTGATGTCCCTTCAACACAGGCACACAATCGTCGCATCTTCCAGCACAGGGCATTGGGGTCGCGCCTTCATCTTTGAGTGCCTCAAGAATTTCCAATCCACCTTGCAACCGACAGACGGTTCCTGTACAGACGCGCGGTGCATCCTGTCCTGGAGTTTCACGCGCAAAATGGTGATAGAACGTTAACGTGCCGAAGAGTTCAGCAAGCGGGATCCGAAGTCCAACTGCGATATCGCGAAGGACTGCCTCCGATATAAACCCGTCTCGGTCGTGGAAGGCGTGTAACAATGCAAGCAACGGAGCGGGTTCATCGCGCCACTGGGCAATCACTTCTCGATTCGTCGGGGATGTCATCTATTTCTCCAATAACGTGTGCTATGATCAAAATTGCATAAGTCCTGCTTATGCAGTTTACCAATTTTCTGGCTTCACGTCAAAACTTTTTTGAGGGTTCGTTTGGTAGAATTTTCATTCGGGAATATCTACTTTAAACGGATCTATGAGTTCATTCAACGCCTTCCGTTGTCCGTGATCTCGGCTTTCGAGCTCATGAAGTGCGACCGGAATTTCATCTTTGTGTGCATCGAACGGAAGCCACCAAGACGCGTCGGTGTGATGAAACTGCTTCGCATAGACCCAGCGTAAGAACACCGTCATCCGCGGATACGCCTCATGGTTCCACCGCCTTCCCGCGTGCCGCGTGTTCGGCAGAAACACAATGAAATCACCAGCGTTTACGGGGACATTGTGGACCATCGGTGGTGCGTCATCCATCGTGATGTCCTCTGGATACTGAAAGTTGGATTTATGGCTTCCCGGAATGCAGGCAAATCCGTTGCCCGGTGGCACATCCACGAGCGAAACAGAGAGGTTAAAGAAACTCGCGAAGATCTCATCGTTCGCGACTTGGTATTGGTGATGTGGACCTCTAAACCACCCTTTATGTCCACCATGGAGTTCCAAACCATCAGCGTTAGGATAACAAATATTCGCTACGACATCGAAGACTCTCGGATGGTTCCACGTCAAGGCAGTCGCCACGCGCAGGATTTCTGGATTTAAAATCAGCCGTTGGAACGCTTCATGTCCGTAGTGCATGTTATAGACCCACCACGGTTTCCCCTCTGGTGCATTGATTCGCATAGGGGGCTTGAAGTCTGACGCATCCCATTCAGACCACTCAAACATCTGTGCCTTCATCAGTTCGACATCCGCTTTTGGCACGGCGTTCCGCACCACAAAATAACCCAGCAGATCGAGATGCCATTTTTCTTTCTGTGTTAGCATAGTTCCTCCCCCGTCTCCAGTTTTTTGAGGATCCGCTTGGCAAACCCTTTTTCACCGCGTTGGATCAATTCCAACTCGTATTCATCTTCAGAGATGCGGTGCCGATGGGCTTCTATTGGGAGGTTATAATTCTCATTGAAATAGAAACTGAATTGATACCGATTGAAGACAACGCGACGTGGAGAATCGACTTTCCAAAATTTTGCCCCGTGCATCAAACGCGGTGAAAAGATGAGGCAATCCCCTGCCTTCAGCTCAAACGTAATTGCGGGTGCCCATTCGTTGTCGATGTCAAGCGTCGTAGGAAACGTAATTCGTGATTTATGCGTGCCGGGGATGCACATGAAACCGTTGTCCTTCGGGACATCAACGAGCGTTATAGCGGTGTTGACGAAATTGCTATAAATCTGTCCGTTACCGGCTTGATAATCGTTGTGCGGATTATGAAATCCATCAGGAAACTCAAAACCGCTGGTATCGCGATGCAGTCTCTCCTTTTCACCCTCAGAGATAGGACGTTGCTTTTGCAAGACAAGCGCGCAGTTGAAAAGTCTCGGACGGTTCCACATCAATCCCATTACAATCCGCATCACTTTCTCATTAAGCGATAATCGTTCAAAGATCCGGTCACCGTATTGAACGTTGTTCAGAACCCCGCTGTATTCGTCTTGCGTGACATTCATAGGTTCCGGTGCAGTTTTAGGGGCAGCGAACCACCCGTCCGCTATCTCAAGCATCCGTTCAACCTCTCTTGGCGATACCACCTGTCGAAGCACCAGATAACCAAACAGATCGTAGTGCCATTTCTCCTCTTCCGTCAGCGTGGAGCGGAGATTAATAGCACTGTCTTCACCGCGAATTAGCATAACGCCTCCTCGGAATTTTGGTGGACGTGCAGCCCAGTTTATGTTAAAAAGGTACAACTTGCAGAGAACAAATGAGCAGCATTTTTTGAATCAAAAAAGTTTCCAGTGGCTGATGACCTCACCTGTATTTGCATCAACCAATTTATTGTCGTCCTTCAACAAATAGGTGCCACCTGCTTTTACATCAGCAGAAAATTTGGATACGAGTTGGATGGTGCTCCCCGTGTCGTTATCAAAAAAATGACGGTGTATGGTCGTCACTGACATATCACGCTTTCCTGGCAGGACCAAAATTTCGTCAATAGCGATCTCCCCGTGGGCATCAATCTGCTTGCGCATAGCTAATTTGCCATCAATTCGGAACGCGATTAACTTATACCGTTGGAGCCACCCGCCCTCTGTGTCAATTTGGAGAGTGGCGAGTTCGGATTTCGGCAACTGTGGCACTTCATACGCGCCCTCCGATATAAATTTATTCATAACCGTTCCACAACCGACAAACGGCAGAGACAGAATTATACTCAGGAATAAAATAGAAGCATTATATCGGAATTTCAAATGCCATTGCGTCCCGATTTTATTTCCACAGCGACATCTGCGCTGATTACATTTCATTTCTTTACCCCCAACTCGGATAGATTGAACTTGGTGTAACTATACTATCCGGTTGAATCCCTGTCAACTGGAATTTTTCGACGATTCATATTACATTTGGGTTGAATTTTCAAAGATCGCGGAATTTTTCTACATTTTTGAAGAAATTATTTGACATTATAGTGATATTTATGATATAGTTAAATTCGCACCGGCAATTTACACTTGGCAGTGCTGTGGTTAGAGGGAGTCTTACTCTCTCCGGTCCACTACTATTGTTCCGGTTGCTACCCGCGCGCCCCTATGGGGTGCGGGGGACCTAAACATCGTATTCCTCTCCCTGGTAATATAAGATGAAAGTAAACCCACAACAACTCATTGATGATGGCTATGTCGTGCGGCGACAGGTCGTTCCGCCGGATCGGTTGGAAGAACTGAGAACGAGTTTTGAAACCCTCGTCGAGAAGCAAAAGGTCATCTGGGCACGCGAACGGAAACCGGATGAAGTCGTTGACGCAGCGACCGCGAATACCGTCGAATTTTGTCTGTATGAGAATACCCTCGGGGTAAGTCAGCAACTCATGAGAGCACCCGATGCGGCAATCACATTGATGGCACTCATGTGTAACCCTGTGCAAGATCACGGTCCGGCCAGTTGGCATCGTGATATTGAGCCCACAGGACAGGCACCGCTCAAAGGCATGCAGATGGATTATGTTAAAAACGGACCAGGATATGTGCAGTGGAACATCTCGCTTTACGACGATAGCGTGTTCTGGCTCGTGCCAGGAAGCTACTGTCGCCCAAACACACCAGCGGAACACCAACACCTCTTGACACGTCCACAGGAGCCGATGTCGGGTGGGATTCCAATTGAACTCTCAGCAGGTGATGGGGTCGTCTATAGTCACATGGGTCTGCATTGGGGTAGCAACTATAGCACAAAATTGCGGCGGACGGTTCATCTTGGTTATCGCGCTTTTGGTAGCGATTCCTATCCATCTGTTGTGCAAGCGTCTCCGACTTGCACTGGAAGATTTAACAACTTCGCAGTGAAGCGAACAGGAGTTACTATTGACACAAAATCGAAGTGTAATCATCAAAATTGAGGCGGGTTCGGTCAACCGGGACAATGACCTCGTCCGCATGCGTTTCAAGCCGAAACGTTACTTTCCCGATTGGCAAGAAGGGATTTCCTTACTTGCGATGTCTACAGCTGATGCAGACGGTCATGTCTCCGACGAGGAGATCCCCTGTCAATTCGAGCCAACATTACGAGAACTTGCCTGGCAGACAAGCAAACTTCCGGCGGGGACATCGACATATTACGCAATCCGACAGATTGATGGACCACCCCCAAAAGCCCGTTATCAAATCGAACAGAAACCTGCACATTTGCTCATTTCTGCCGATGACGCGTTATTTGCACGATACAACTTTCTCGGTGTCTGGAAGCCTTACTTTTGGCCCCTCAATGGGAATCATGGGACTGTGGTCCGCGGGGCTGGCGGCGAGGACCATCCGCATCATACAGGACTTTACCTCGCCTACGGGGGGCACGGTGAAGGCGGGTCTGCAAACATCTGGTCCGATTGGGACGAGCCGCCTTATGGACCCTGCGGGAAGATGTTGCACCAACGCTTTGTCCGAATCACTGAAGGGAACGTCTACGCTGAATTTGTCGAAGACCTGATCCATGTTAAGGGAGATGGTGAAGTTATCATGACAGAAACGCGGACCGCTCGGGTATGGTATGGGAGCAACACGCGGCGGTTTCTGGAAATTATCCACGAAACGACGCCGCCGTTGGACATCGGTGATCGGCAATTCCTCTGTGTCGCCCGTTTGAATCCGTCAATGGGTATACCGGAGAAAGGGCACGTTGAAAATTCCAAAGGACAGATTGGTAGAACAGAGGTGCATCATCAACGGGCGCGATGGTGCGATTTAGGTGGCACAGTGGGAGATGGCATATCCGGTATCGCGCTGTTTGATCACCCCGAAAACGCTGAACATCCCGGATTTTTCGGGGAAATCGCTGTGCAGGAACAGATGAGCATCCTCCACCATCCGCCTGATGAGTTGGAAGATGACCGTTTCCGGCTGCGATTTGGGGTCTACGTCCACGCAGGTATTACGCCAGAGGCAGATGTCGAGCGGCATTATCAATGCTATGTAAATCCGGTGCAGGCGGAGATCTTGAGGGACTGAGATTTTTACCCCTAACGAAAGCGATCTGTCATTTTTACCGCTTTCGGTGCTTTACATCCAGTTCGCGCAGGAGTGCTAAAGTCTCCTCAAACGGCAGTTCACCCGTTGCAGTCGTGTGTTCGAGATAGTCGCGCGTCTTGTTGTTAAACACACCATAAAAGGCACGCACTTCAGAGTCGGGATGGTCTCGCCACAGGTCAACAGGTATAATAGAATCTTCGCTTAAATACCGACGGTTCGGATGCCCATAATAGACTTGCACCGTCTTACGTTCTTCTTGCGTAGGACGGGTCGTCGCGGTGTGTAAAACACCGATGTTGAAGAGTATGGCTGTCCCAGCGGGTCCGTACAAATCGACAATGCCCCTACGCTCCAACTGCGCGTCTGTTTCGAGAATTTCATCTTCCACCGATTCCGGTGATAAGGAGAAACAGTGGGTCGTCTCATCAACATCGGTCAGATAGAGCATCAACTGTATGAACCCGATGCGTAACGGATGCTCAAGCCAGTGCCTCGGACCATCTCGATGCCACCCCCGATTCAGCTCACCATCGTAGGGGGCCATGTAACGGATGCAGACTTCTGAAAAGCAAGGGGCATTCCCCATCAATGTCTGCAGACAATCCATGACGATCGGATGCCGAATCACAGTGTCGAATTCAGGTGAAGTCAAAAGGGCATCGCAATTCACGGTCTGGTGATGCCCGATACGATACCAGTGATCTTTCACTTCAGTGCGGTCCCGGTCAAAGGTATGAACGAAACGCGCAACCTCTGCATCACTCAGAATCTTACCGAGTGAGACATACCCATTCTCTTTAAAAAACGCATAATCTGCTGGTTTCATATTTTTAATTATACCTTGCGAGAGAACGACGCGAGTTTAGATTTCAATGTGGCTTCCTAAGTATCCGCTTGCGTGTTTTTGCTTGGGGTCTTTGCTTGGGCATTTCTGCGTATTTCTGCGTATTCCTGCGTATTGTTGCAGGCTACGTTTTTGGTTTCTTATGGCAAACCTAACAAACAAATAGACAGCTTCCATCAACGCGCTTGTAATCTCCGAATTCGGGCGGGCGTGTCGTCATTCTGAATTTCGGAGGAGAGAATCTGGAGGTTCCGATCTTCAATCGGTAGTTCCACTTTTACACCGCCACGCCGATGCGATTCTCGGAGTGCGACCGCAACCTCTAATGCAGCACGCCCATCTTCTCCCGAACATTTCGGGGAAGTCCCGTTCTCAATGGCGTTGATGAGATCTTCAACGATTGTGAGTCCCATCCCCTGCATCCGCACGGGAATCGGGAATGGACATTGGGCAGGCACTCCGCGTCCACGCCGTCCACCGGGGATCACACGAATCAATTCAAAGGTTTCGGCGTTGTTGACAGAACGGATACGTCCGGTCGTGCCGATGACATCGACCTCCCACGGGGCTGCCCCACACGATGTACTGCGCAGATACGCACGCACACCGTTATCAAAAACGAGATAGCCGTTTCCCTGCAGATCACTTTCCCCTGCAGCCGCTTCATCGGACTCCATTTCACCGAAAACCCACTCTACGTTTCCGCCTGCCATGTAACGCAAAATATCAATAGCATGGCTCCCGTTATGCGAGAGTCCACACTGGGCATAGACTGTCACTTGAAGCACATCACCGATTTCGCCTGCGTCGATGAGTTTTCGGGCTTCACTAAAGAACGGATTCCAGCGGCGCGCACAATTGATCGCCAGCGCGACCCCTTCTGCTCGGCAGGTCTCCACCATCGCATCCGCTTCGGCGAGACTGAGCGCAATCGGTTTTTCTGCCCAGATCGCTTTGACACTGGAGCGCGCCACATCTTGCACAAGGGTCGACCGAATCCGTGCCGTCGTGCAAACACTCACAATGTCCAGATTTTCCTTCTCCAACATTTCACGATAATCGCTGTAGATGTGGTCAGAACCCAGTCCCCACCGTTCACCGAAGATCCCTGCCTGTTCGGCGTGTAGATCGGCACCTGCTGCCAATTCTACATTCGGTGCCGCATGATAGGTCGGACCGTGACAGTATGGCAGAAAGATCGAACCACCTTGCGTGATTTCATCGTCAAAAGTGCTTCCCATACGTCCCAAACCGATTACACCTGCTCGATACATTGTCATCTGTTTTTCCTCCAAGAGAGTTTATAGTAAAACTTAGAATTAAAAATACATTTTAATAATATTGGGAGGCTCCAGTTCCCGTAGGGGCGAGGTCTCCTCGCCCACCAAAGAATGTCTCATTAATTTTTGGACTTACTATAAACCAAACAAATTTAGGCGATGATATGCTTACGGAACAGCATCCGCGTTCAATATAGAATCTGGTCCAAAGATGCTTTTTTGGCGCAAGATTCTGCGATACCTATTATTTTTAGCAAATGCTGAATCAATTCTTCCGGTAGAAATCCAGTGATAAGTGCTTCGATGTTTCAAATCTTCCAAGTTTTGTGCCGAACGATTGCGCCATTGTACTAACCAATCTAATTTCGCGATGACATTTTCCATCTCGCTTGTGCGCCCTTGATGGACCTCAACAGAGTAAATCCTGTCCTTATACCCAAACACATAATCCCAACGGGGTGCATTCGGATAACGTCTTACGAGACAAGCATCTATATCAACACTTCCTGTCAAGTTGCGTGTTGAATTCACTCTGATTTTATGACGATTTGAACCTAATGCCTGTAATCCGGCTTTTAGACATCGGGTGAGCTCAGAAGTCCTCTGAACCACATCGGCGAAACTCACAGGTCTGCCCTCCACATTGCTTCAGAAAGGACATCGGCTACCTTCGTGCTAAACAGTGTAAGTCCCCCCCAATCCGAAACCGCTTCGTCTGAATCTTCAGCATCTAAGGTTGAAATGTTTTTGACCTTGTTATGTGGCGAAAAATAATAGGTCTTGAAGATTTTTTCCTCAAATACCGTTTTCGTCAATTCCGTGGAAAAGGGAGTGACGTTCAAATCCAACAATTTCAATAGATGCGTTGGATCGGCATTCCATTTGACGAGCAACTGTATAGCCCATATCAGTTCAGGTACTTGGGATGAATGGGTAGAAACGATAACTTTGTAGCCACGCCGCAAGAGCTCAAAAAGAAGAATGAGTAAGACCGAAATAGATTGAGGGTGCAATCCCATTTCCGGTTCTTCGATAAGAACCCAATTGAGATTATTTTTCTTTTTCCTACCACCTGAAGGCAGTAATCGATATAGACCCATCAAAAGGGGCAAAAATTCTCTCTGCCCAGTGGACCAAACCATAAACGGAAGTTGGCTGCCTTCAACATCCAAAATAATGCGTTTACGTAAGCCAGAACGGTCGAGTTTAACCTGAGCCCCGCCAAAGATATTTTCTCCAATTGCATCTTGTATCGTTTTATTTATACGACCGGCCTGCGGGAAAATAACATCCTCACTATAACTTGATCGCATTTCCAACAATAAACGCAAATGCTCACTGAATTGTTTAACAACATACGGGTCACCGATAGCATAATCTGTGAATGCGCGAGGCCACCCATCTTTGAGCGTTATTGCCCGATGTGCGGGTATCAGGAAAAGAGATTCCGCTTTTTTTCTCCCTTTCTTTGATAACACTTCCTCAAGTGTAAACATTTCGTTGTCCACGGTGATTTTTGTCGATACGGTGTCCCAAATTTTTTCCATCCCTTCACCGAAGTAGATTGACAAGAAATGCTCAGTTTTACTGTGCCAATCAAATCCGTGTTTTTTCAAGGTCTGGGCAATATCGCCCGCGTCTAAAACGAGTTTCACCAGCTGGAGCAGAATGCTTTTTCCACTTGCTTGTTCGCCAACGAACACCGTCAAATCTCCAAAGGAGATATCGGCTTCCGGTATTTGTCCAAGTGAAGTAGCTTTTATCCGTTCCATAATTCTTTTATCTCTTTTTCGGACGTTGAACGTTCGAGACAAACTTTCAACCTAGTAGTGCATCAAGATTGAGTTTATGATAAGTAGGTCGGGTAGAGCGTCAGCGAAACCCGACATCTTCAGGAGATCCGACTCTCAAACTCAAAGTTGAAAGACTACTAGTAGTCGTTCAAGTTTGAACTTAAGGGTTATTCTTTCGTTTGTAGTAGGGCAATTCATTGCCCGTTCTTGCGTTATCGACGTGCGATAAATCGCACGACTACGAACCTGCCCTCAACTCAAGGTTGACAGAACACTAGCGGAAACACCTACGTAAAAACACCTACGATATTATATCTATTTTACCACAGTTCAGATTTTCTGATAGACGAAATCCAGCCACTTGTCTTGTGGCGATATAATTTGGGGTTTGGGTGAAAGCGGTGTCCAGTACGGCTTGAAAATGTGTCCTTGATCACTTTTCAATTCCCATGCATCCTCTGTTTCCTCTTGTGTGGACATAAGAAAAAAATGTCTCTTTTTCTGCGCACTTAAGTTTTCATTCGGGATCCATCCTATAATGTTGGTGTCAATACATGTCGGCTTGTGAAATTTGTCATATTCATACGCAATGTACGAAATGTGTGTGAAGTCCTCTCCTGTGGAAAGATAATTGACCGTAAGTCCCTTGGAGAGTTTTCGCTTGTAGGGAATTGCGGTTAAGTTAGGTTCAATATAAACCTGGGTTGTTTCCGTTATGATTCTTTGGTTATTCTCCAACTCATTCTCAAAACACCCCAAATAGTTTTCAATTTCCACAAGCTGTAAGCCCGTTTCCTCATAAGCCTCCCGCTTTACAGCGGTTTCAATATCTTCGTCCTTTTCAACAGTGCCTGCCGGGATTTGAACACCCGCAGTTTGATGCTTAAACACGAGTAACTCCCTGACACCACTCCGCTCACGGACGATAAATGCTGTAACCTTTTCGACCACTTCATTCACTCCAATTTCTCCTTAGATCGAGTTCGAGAACCTCAAGGTTTACTCCGGTATATCTATCTGCCCTCACCATCGTTATCTGGATTTCTCAATTCCATCAATTCAGGGGACCATTCAAACTTCGGAGATGCCTCCGGATTGAACTCTTGGAGATGTGAAAGATGCGTCCGAGTTATCGCCTGCGTGTACCGCCAGTCCGTATCGCCATAAATTTCTGCGAGCAGTGCCGCGAGTGACGGGTCGTATGCTTTCAACTTATCGCGGGTATCAACGTGATTATGTTGGTCATCGTTTGCCCGGTTCGTATCAAACCAAGATTGCGTGCCTTCAGCCCAATATTCCGCTTTGTTCGTAATGGCATAAGTGTCCTGCCACAGCCCTTTCTGAACTGCCGCGTCGAACATTGCCTGAAGGCGGTCCTCAAAACTCGGATCCACCGTATTCAATCCCATCTGATGGATCGCATGCGCGAATTCGTGAACCAGAATGTTTTCAGTCGAATAAGGATCGCCTGCGTAGTTGAGCAGATTTTCCTCACCACAACTGACAGCAGGTCTGGCAGGGGTAGACCCCAAACCGCGTGCCCGTCGGTCCCAATAAGAGGCAGGTTGTAGATCACTGTGTTCAGGGATCTGGGTTGTCAGTTCGTTATGTGCCATCACCGCAAAACGGACGTTGTTTTCTGCGAGTGCCTGTAGCACATCCTGACGATGCCCAATCATCTGCCGAATGAGCCATGCTGCTTCCTTTACGGCGTAAGGGTTCACCTTCGCCGATGCGACGACAGGCAATCCTTCCACATCGATCCATTGTTCGTAAAACGAGTCCAAATTAAAAGTCTCACGAACAGTAATTGATGGAGGGACAGGTTCACGGATGTTGATACTTTGCGCTGTTACAGTTGCCAATAGCATGCTGATCGTGAGAATCGCAATTAAATAAAGCATAAGTTAGCCTTCGTTTTGTATCAGGAAGTGTGTTAAAGTCGCAAGTACATTCAAAAACCATTTTATTCTGATTCTCGGAACAGGAGCAATTGAACGGATTTTTGCTTGGTTGGATCTAAACGGACATCCTTTTCCGAGATATATGCGTCAATGCAACGTGCGATGTATTCTGCTTGCTTTACCGGCACTGCATTTCCAATCATCTGCTCCAAATCGGTTTTCGATCCAGCGAAATAGAAACCTTTTGGAAAGGTTTGGAGATAACTTCTTTCTAAGGTAGTGAGCGGACGGACGCTTTCTGAAATTGGGGCAGTATCTTTTGGATGCATTTTATACGTTTTGGGAATAGGACGGTTAACGCCTCTTACCGTTGGACTCGGTTCGTCAATACTAAAGACAGCACGGCGACTGTAGTTGCGGGGGTGTCGGTAATAGTGGGTGATGTCAAGGTCATCTCCCAAGTAATCTCGCACACTCATTGGTTGAGTTGTCAGGCCGTTATCCAGATAACTCGCAAGAGCTCTGCTATCAGCGGAGATAGATAGTCCCAATTCACCGATGAGAAAAAGGCGCTTCCGTTTTTGAGGAACACCGCACTGGTTGGCATCCAAAATTCGCTGCGTCAGCGAATATCCTGCCTCTCTAAGAATCTCACCTGCTTGCCGATACCGTTGACTTTTCACAGTTCTGTCTACGTTTTCCATCACAAACCATTGCGGTTTTATGTGTGCAACAATCTGTGCGAAACTTATAGTCAGATCTGCCCGTCCTAAATTTTCGTTCCGTTTACCCGCATGCGAAAAATCCTGACAGGGCGGACCTCCAATAATCATGTTAAACTGATACGCGTTTAAGGTCGTTAGACTTTCTTGCCAATTGCTGAGATCAAGTTTGTGTATGTTATGTTCAAAGTTAGCACGATAGACCTGAATGGCTGGCTCCCAGTTATCAAAGGCGGCAACGGCTTCAAACCCGGCATTTTGGAATCCGAGCGTCATGCCACCACACCCCGCGAAGAGATCGATGAACTTCATAGACATTTGTATTTTCTATTCCTGCGACACCTCAATGGGTTCGATTCCCAGTTCCTCACATTTCTTCTTAACGTCTTCAGGAATTTCTGGTGCTGCAAGTATGCTGCGGACCTGTTCACATGGCAAGCTATATTTGACAGCTGCAAGATGTTTATACTTCACAGCTTGCCAGACCCCAACATACCTGCCGGTTCCAGACGAAAATCCAGTTTCTACTTCTACAGTTACAGGGTTCTCAGAACTATCCTTTAGCAAAACATCTACCCTATCACCTGACCCGAATGTATACTCAATTTTAATCAGTTCCAATCCTTCACCCAATTGGGAGGGATTATTTGCTAAGTCTTTCTTTAAATTCTCATGCTCTTGACCTTCACCACCGCCACCGCTACCGCCGTGACCACCGCCACTACTTTCTCTATTGTTGGATGTATTCAGTGAATGCCCACCGGATCGACTTGTCCTGCTCGTCCGGAATGGATTATACGTTCCGGTCCCAGATCCCTTTGTTGTTGAATTAGGATCTCCGCTGCCTATTTTAGGATTCTCGTTGATCTCTGGTATTTCATGTTCAGATCCATCGTCAGTTGTTTGGGTAGTAGAGATTCTGGTTGTAGTCAGAGTTTCCATATCAGATGGCAAATCTACAAGGGTTTCAGAGTCCTCTAAGGTTGAATTGCTATCTACTTTACCTATTTCAGGTTCTTCGCTATCCATCGGCGTTTCGACCTCATATCCATCTGCTGTAGCATCCGTGCTTCCATCGTTAGAGAAATGGTCTCCAGAATCATCTACTCCCGCTGCTACGGTATAATGATCCTCATTGTCCGTTGGAATTCTCATATTGGATTCATCAACTGCAGGATCAACGTCTTCACTGTTAGGCACATCAGGGCGTTTCTCATCAAGAGCCTCTATCTGTTTTTCCTCATTATCTTTAGGATCTTCATTGAGAAATTTGGTATCAAGACCTCTTCTTTTCCAATTAGAGAGAACCCTGTCTCGTTTTTTTGTCGGTGTCAGCAAATCCTCAACAAATTTACCCAGTACTTTGATACCAAAGTAATCCTGCAAAGCATCGCCAATAAGCTCAGCATATTCATCTTTGTGTGCCTCTAATCCTAACCAGAGTTTCGCTTCCTGTTCATCCAAAAAACTCAGACGCGGATCCGAATCAGTAACAGGAATCCCTTTCAAGTTATATGTCCCTTTTACTTCCTTAACGCGGCAAACTGACACTTGCTCCAAAACCCCCGCAAGTTTTTCTTTTTCAGGTTCTTCAGAAAGGCGCGGGGACTTGAGGAAGGCATAAATATAAGGATGTAGGTTTCGCACCCTCTCTGACCAATCTGGGTCTTCTTCTGGATCTCCCTCCGGGTGGGATTTGAGTTGTGCCTGAGAGCACCCTTCTATCTTCAGAGTCGAAGCAAGACTCGACAAATCATCGTCAAATGTCCAAAAAGGTACCTCGCCTTCAAAAATCTCACCAATATGGGGATGATCTTTCAAAACTAACTCTTGTCGGGTGAAAAACCCCCACTCCTTTCCCCTTTTGCCGAGCCAGCATTTATCGTCATATATTATTTTCTTCCATTCGTCTTTTTGCCACTCGGAAGTTAGAAACTTGTAAAGCCTTCGAAGGCGTTCACGCACCTTCTTGTCCGCAGCTTGCTCTGGATTTTCTGCAATCTCTTGAATGCGATGAGCGTAATCTCGTTGAGATGCTTGCTCCGAAACTCGGAGAGTATTTTTGAAAAAAGATTTGAGGGTTGCTGGGTAATGTGCTTTAAGACAACGATGATCACTTTCAAGGACCTCGCTCTTATCCTCCCAAAACACCTCATCTGTTCGCCACCAGCGCGACTCTGGATTAGGCGTAAAGATAAGGGGTTTTTGTTTGAATTCTTCAGTCCCTCCTCCATCAGTGGTAGAGGTAAATAAGCGGTATCCCTGTTGATTAAGAAAACGATAAAGTGGTTCAACCTCTTCCATGCTCACTTTTGTATTGCTCAAGGTTCGGAGGCTGTTCATTACATTTTCTATCTTTGGCTCCAGAGCGATTTTCAATTTCTTAGCCAACCATTGGGCAGTTTGTGTGCTAACATCGAAATCCGGGTGTAAGTAACGCATATTATCACCTAATACCCTACGATTCTCATCAGTTGGAGCAAACAGTTCAGAAGGCTTATGCAGTTTACCGTGTTCGTCAGGCAGCCAACCAGTTTCCTTGAGTTGACGGTAGAATCTTGCATCAAAAGGAATCGGTTGTTTCCAACTGTAATAAAAGTGATAATAGTCACCTTGAAAGAACGCATCGCGCGCCGATTCGCTTGACGATCTTGATTTTACTGCTTTAATCAACAGATACCAGATCCCCCGCGACAAGTTTACTTCGCTGTGATTACTTATCTTGGCCAATATTTCCGGCAGGCCATGGAAGTAAAAGTCTTTAATATATTCTTGGGTACAATGTCGTCTCTTAACTCCTCTCTCCTCAAGTTTTTTGGTAAATTCTTGTTGGTTTTCATCATTGGCAAGAATTTTCTTTTCCACAACCGGCGGCGTATCCATAGCACCAATCGCTTTCAAAAATTGGATCCATTCTTTTGCATTAGAGTTGCCATCCAGATATCCACTATCTACAAACCATACATCATTATCGGAGACTGAAAAATAGGTTTCCAAGTGAGTATCACCTGTGTAGGCTTCCGGTAGATACGCATCGTAAGGTTTTACAAAATCATAGGTTTCTGGTTGACCGTTGTTATAAGCTCTTAAGATTGGAGTCCCGCAGAGTTCTGCCTTCAACTGCCTATGCTCATATTTGTCAAGTTTGTCCCAAACCTTGAAAATATAACGGACATGCAAGCGATTTTGTTCTTTAGAGGGTTTGTCACACCGAGAATATTGCGGGAGAATCCATTTGCCAATCATCTCTTGAGGATCTAAACCCCTAACGCCGAGCTTCTCGAGGAAAGATTTGATGTCATGCCCTTTTTCTCCTTGAAGCAGGGTTGACTGAAGGATGGGCAACTCATCAAGGAAAGGAGCAATTTCTTCATATTCTTCATCTGTTTCTGGCGGAAAGAATGCCTCGCTGGCACGCACATGTCGCCCATTTTCAAGTCGAATCAATGGCAGTTTCTTTATTCGATCCAATTGGGTTCCTTGATCTTTCAAATAGGTATACAAGAAATGCAGCCATTTGTTGGGTTGCTCCTTCCACCAATCAGAACCTTGTTCTTCTAACCGTCCCAAAATCCGACTGATATCTACTGATTTTACGCCTGCCTCTTGCATAACTTTGAAACACCGGCGAAACTCTTCTGTATCTTGGATCTCAGGGTGTAACCAATCACTCTCAGAATGCAACCAATTATTTTCAATCAATTGTCGCAGGATTTCGTCATCGGGGTAGTACACGTTCTGAGCTTTTGCGTATCTATACTCTATGCCGCGCGGGATGGTAACACCTTTACTGTTAACATGAAACACACTTTCAGCTTTGGCATATCCTCCGCTTTGTGTCGGTACAAACGCTCTTTCCTGCATCGCTTTTTGGAGTGCCTCAGCAATAGGTAAAAATTCACTTGGCACATTATCTTCGTTCAAAGGTACTACGTTAAAGAACGCTGGTTCAAGTAAATCGCTTGCCTTCAACTGTTCCAAAATTTCAGGAAGAAATCCTGCTGTTTCTTTCACCAGCCATCTGTTCCATGGATTCTGCTCCGTTTTTTCAATATCGTTACGAGCAGGATTCGTTTGATAGCGTGCCTGAATGAAAAATCGCAGATGAGTTTCCTTTTCAGTCGAAAGGTAGGCAAATAATACACAATTATCCATTGCTATAATTTTACCATCTTGTAGTTTGAAGGCGACTTCAATAGGTTGAAGTTTATCCGCAGTTTCTTGAATGCGTTTCCGTCGTTCTGGATCATATTCTATTTGCAAAAGTTCATCAATGACATCTGGTGGAGGTTGAAATTTCTTGGAAAAAATGAGGAATCTCTCAGATTTTTGAACCTCGCCATTCATTGATGCTTTTAACTCAACTTGGTCAGCACCTTGTATCTTTCCATATTGACAGCGGCAATAGGTTCCTGCCTGTCCGCTGCATACATCATGCCATTGAATCGTTTCAAGATGAGGTAGAAAGAGCAAAGGTCGCTTTTTCAATAACTCACGAAGTTGATCTTTCAAGAGCGTCAGGTCTTCTTGACGCAGGTTCTCCTTGAAAGGTAGACGAAAGACTGTTCTACCTTCTTCTACCAACTCTGCAATTCTTGGAGGGACCCTATCAACGCCTTCTACCAAAGGTGAAGAAGCGAAATCTTCGAAAGTTTTAGAAATACTCGTAGGATCTGGTAAGCAAAAACGTTCATCACCAGAATAGACTTCTGGGCGATCCGTGTAGTTGTAAACCGCCTTGAAGCCAGTGCCAAAATTGCCAATTTGTGTCAGATCCTTATCACTAAAACCGACTGAACTAATCCTGAGTACATCCTCTTCACGGAACTTGCATCCATCGTTCCAAACAAGTAACTCTTTCTCACACAGATGCAATTCAAGCCGTTTACTTTTACTGTCATCAGCATTTTGAGCGAGTTCATAGACGAAGTGCGTTTTGTCGCCACGTTGCTCACGGGTACTACGCAGATTTATGATTGGTTTTATTTTTTTATAGTCTGTTGCCATAATTTGTATCTTACTCCCCTTCCCGATACTTTAACTCCGGCCAGATAGCACGCATTTGCCACACATCCATCGAAACCACCTTCGCGTCCCCACCGATCGCGAAAAGCGAGAGTCCGTTGCTCTCTGCTTGCTGTGGGTAGACGCGCGCAACGGCACACTGCCGTGAGAACAGTGGGAATAATTTGTCGATACCCTTTCTCGGAAACGCCCATTCCGGCAGACACTCTCCATTGTCAGCAAAGACTTCGATAAGACTTCGGTCGAGGAAGATGCGAAGACGCACCTTACCGTCCCCGCTCAGACGGAAGGGTGCAATTTCAGGCGGTTTACCGACAAGATCCGTCCGCAGGGAGGAAGTGGAGGTGTCGATCTGTAAACTATCGTTGGTCTTGCCGTGTCTGTGGTTGTAGATAGAGATTTTTGTCCGTTCACTCCCGTCAGGGGAGCGGAACACATACAAACCGAACTCCCGTGCTGTCCCGATCTCTACGGTCATGTCTATCTCAATCGCTTTGCCGGCTACAGCGTCAAGGACGCGTTCTTCATTTGCCGATAGCCCAATATCGGTGAGCCGAGTGTGTGTGCCCCGTAGACCTTTCACCTCTTCTACGGGTTCTATCGCCAACGCGTTGTCCGCTTTCAGCGTCAGGTGCCACGGGAGCGTCATACACAATCCTGATGCGGCCTCTTCACCCTGCCTTCCGTCCGAGCAATTTAAAATAGCGATGAGGCGACCGCGGGAATCTATTGTTGCAGAGGGACAGGAGACCATCCCACCACCGAAGGTGCCGTGGTTGATTCTACCGTGGTATTCAGGGGTAAACCTATGTGTTCCGTAATCGTATTCACCGATGTAGTAGCGCGCCGAACGCTTATGGCTGAAGAGGAGCAGAATGTGCTTATCATTTCCGATAGGCAGGAAATTTGGCACCGCACCGTCTTCACCCAAGTCGCAGAAAACATCGTCAATCAGCAACGGATGGAGATATTCCCAGTGCGTCAAGTCCTTTGAATAAAAAAGGTGGGACGCGGATCTGCGCCGTTCACGAATCCAACCGTTCGCCGATGTTCCTGAGATCGAATAATACCCGTCTTCCTCTTTCCAGATACACGGATCAAAGACGTTGTAGGGTTGCTCGTATGCGTTGGTTTCAATGTTCGGAATGACCGGGTTGTTCGGGTGCTTTTCCCAGTTGAGCAGGAGCGGATCACTCGCAGTGGCGATGCTATTCCCCGACATTTTGCCGTGGTAGAGAGCGATAACCCGTTCATCTTCCACGAGGCACTGACCACTATAGCAGTGGAGTTCGGTATCCGGATACAACGCAGGTGGGAGATCCTGCCAGTGCACCAAATCCTCGCTATAACAGTGCCCCCAGTGCACACGATCGGCATCCGGGGGACCGAATTGGTAAAACAGGTGATACCTACCTTGCCATTCGCAAAATCCGTTCGCATCCCCCATGCCGTAGAGAGAGGAGATATGATAGATGGGACGGTACGGGTCCGATGCCCACACCTCTCTACGTTTCTTGTAGTCCTGCACCGTCTCATCCGTCTCAAGGACAGCGAGTTGCGCCGCCTCTGTGTCGGGATAGGTTTTACCTCGGAGTTTTTCCCATGCCTCTGCCATATCGGATTACCTTTTATTCACATTATTTATATAATTCACCATAAATGACCTTTAAGTTGTGCCCATGTCGTCGTTAACTTGTTTGCAGCTTCAACTGATAACCCTGAACCCCCGCCAAATTTAACATCAATCTCAAATTCATGAATTGTTTCGTGCACGTCCCGCTCTCTCGGTGTTACAGGTTTCTTCCAACGATCCTTGTTAGGCTTTCCCTTAGGGACTTTCGTCGCTTCAACATCGGGCATCGAGTCCACAATTTTTGACACATCCCATTCAGGAATTTCGCCTACAGGAGAGAGTGTGGCAATATTGGCTGTCCGTCCAATTTCAACCCCATTCAACCACAATATATAAGAATCGTCATAGTCAATCCGAAACATAACTTTTTTCGCTGTAGCAGCTTCAGGAACATCAAAGTGATAACGCGTGTACAGTGAACCAACTTCACCCGATTTAATTTCTGTATTGTCATCACCATCACCGTAACCAATGCTGGTGATACCTTTCTTCCAGTTCTTATCGTCAAATTCGAGTTCAGTCCAACCCTCAACATCTTTGTCAGGAACATGGTATTTTACCTCAACGCCCTCATCAAATATAACATCCTTTCCGACAGTGAGTTGAATAATAAGCGTCATATCACTACTGCTGAACCCGTCATTATAACATCCTGCGGCAAGCACATTATCTTTCGTAAAGATTTTAGGTGTATCAGCGGCATAAGCTGAGGACACAAGCACGCAACAGAAGTATAGAAAGATAAACCGTCTAATCATGGTAATTTCTCCTATTTTAGTTCTTCCATAATCGGTATAATACTGTGTCTACTGGCATTTATTCATATATATTCTGCATCTGCCAAGCGTCCAACGATTTAAGTTCACAGGATTGCCCTTGTGATCGCAGTGATACACCGACACTCTCTTCCTTGTCGGGATAAACGCGCATCGCTACACACTGCTTCCCATTCGCGAAGACTTCTACAACACTCTTGTCAACGAACACCCGTAATTTCAGCGTCTCGTCTTGTGCAATGGAGACAGCTCCGGTTTCGGGCGCGCGTGAGAGAACATCCGATGCGAGCGATGAATACGATGAGTCGATCGTGAGTAAACTATCGCGAACGCGATCGGGTATATCCGGGTTACGCATACCGCGCTCTCTGTAAAAGGCGATGCGGGTGAACTCTTCCTTCTGCGGTGACCGGAGAACGTTGAGTTCAACCATCGGTGCTGATTTTACATCAATTTTCAACTCAAGTTCCATGGCATTGCCGTTTATGCCTTCCAGCACGACCTCTTCGTTTGCGGGGAGTGTCATCGCATCGACATGCTGGTGCGCATACCGCAACGATTCGATGTCGCCAGCAGGTTCAACTCCGACTTCATCTCTGGAGAGGAGCGTCAAACGACGCGGCAACGTCATAATCTGATTCCACCCCTTGGTAGGTTTCGCCGGATTCATGTTATAGATAACGATAAGCCCCCCATTACCATCAGGTGTGGCAGACGGGGCATGAACACCCGCAGGTGATGCCGCTCCGAAATTGTTTTTCGCACCTGCTGTCACGATGAACTTGTCGCGTTCGGTGTCATAATCACCGAGCAGATACTGACCGCCACTCATGTGACTAAAGAAAAGGAGCATGTGCCGGTCGCCGATGGGCCAAAAGTAGGGACACGCGCCGTCATCGCCGACTAAGGTGTACATATCATCTTCAAGGAAGGGATGTAGGTAGACCCAATTTGCGAGGTCTGCTGAACGGAGCAGGAAATTCGCACGCACCCGTTTACCGCCCGGTCCGTGTGGGAGTGTGCCACCCGACAGCGAGTAATACATTCCGTCTTTTTTCCAGATGCATGGGTCGAAAACGCGATAGACCGGTGTTGTGCCGTCGGCGTGTTGCGATGGGATAACCGCTTTGCCAGCGACTTTTTCCCAATTGAGCAGCAACGGGTCACTTGACACTGCTACCATATTACCGACAACCGTTCCGTGATACATCGCAATGACACGATCTTTCTCCACAACCGTCGCGCCGGAGAAGCAGCATCTTTCCGGATTCGGATATATCGCATAGGGTAAGTCGCGCCAGTGGATAAGGTCATCACTGATTGCGTGTCCCCAGTGCTGTCGTGTATCTTCAGGCGGATATGCCTGATAGAAGAGATGCCAGCGTCCCTGCCAGAAACAGAGACCGTTCGGGTCATTGAGCATCGCTTCAGGATTGATATAGTGATAAATCGGACGGTGCGGATCGCCTTCATACGTTTTCCGATAAGCGTTGAGCCGTTGCATCAGTGGATTCGTCTCCAATGCTGCTTCCTGCTCCTCTAATGTATCTGGGAACGTATAATGCGGCACACGCGAAGTGTAGTCTTCGTTGGTTGCCATCGTTTCTCCTCTGTTGTGTAATATCTATGAAATTCTGTGGTGTTTAGCATAGCATAGCATAGATTGAATGTCCACAATTTTTAACTACGCGATACCATTGGAACTTTTGACGAAGCCACATAAATGCTATAATATTGTCCAAAGTTTGATGTAAAATTAAGGTATAATAAATTTATCATCGCACATATTGGGAAACAATTGGGTTTCAATGGATGCAGTACACAAGTTATTCCAACACTGGAAGGCTGGAATAACCGAAACAAGAAGGTATCAATCCAACAGATTTTACCATTTTAGAGTAGGATACTCATAGCGGAGTTTCATGAATACGAAAAACTTAATTGCCGAGTTTGTTGGAACCTTCGCACTGATCTTCATCGGTGCAGGCGCAGTAGCGATAGGTGCAGGTGGCTTAATCGGGGCAGCATTCGCCCACGGCTTCGTTGTTATAGCGTTTATTTACGCGTATGGGCATATCTCCGGTACACATATCAATCCAGCTGTGACGCTGGGCTTCTTGATAGCAGGTGAAATAGAATTTGTCGTAGCTATCGGCTATTGGATTGGGCAGTTTCTTGGCGGAATTTTGGGGGCAGTGCTGCTTAACGTCGTGCTACCTGATCCTGGCGATCTGGGCGTGACGATTCTAACCACAGAGGCGAATGGTGGGGCCTTCACGGTTACTGCAACACAAGGGCTTATCGTCGAAATCGTACTCACCTTCTTCCTCGTCAATACCATTTTCAATACCGCCGTGAGCGGAAAAGCGGGGAACTTCGCAGGACTCACTATCGGGTTAGGTCTGATGTTTTGCATCGTCATGGGGGGACCCTTGACACGAGCTTCGCTCAATCCGGCGCGGACGCTGGGACCTGCTGTTGTCAGTGGTAACTACGCAGACATCTGGCTCTATTTCGTAGGACCGTTTATCGGGGCAATCCTCGCCGCACTTCTCTATATCGGCGTCTTGAAGGATAGCACTTAACAATCCGAATGCTTTAGACAAATCAACGGTATGAATGCCTTATGGCATTCCCCGGGGTCCAACCCACGTGATTCGTACTTTTTCGAGTAAAAAAACTCGACAAACACCGCGCTTTTGTGGTATAATGATACCAGCATCGTGGATAGGGTTTCCACCCCAATCAATCTCTGATTGGGTCCTATCCCTCACCCGTGGAAAGGTGTGTGGTGCTGGTGCGAAATCACTCAAAACATTAGAGAAACGAAGAACATATATTTCGGTTAAAATACCTTTACCCCTCTTTCGTTTCTCGCCAAATACCTCGCGGTCGGGCAGACCGAGAGTCTAAACGCTTGTGGAGTCCAAGTAAGTCCTCAATCAGAGGCACGAGAGACGGAAGCAAGAATCCTACTCGTTTACGTGTGGGAGTGTCAAAGACAAAGGAGAGGCGTAGCAGGCATCGGGTAGCCTGCAACAACGGCGCAGGCGAGTTTAAGAAACGCACGTAATAGATAGAACGCACGTTGTTCCTCCGCAAGGTAAAATTAAAATAAAGAAGGCTGGCACATTCACGCGCCAGCCTTCTTTATTTTGTGTTATGGTAAACGTATTAGGATGCAGTTGTGATAGGAATCTCGGTCGGTTTCACGGCTTCCGGCTTCGGGATGGAGAGCGTCAACACACCGTCGCCAAATTCGGCTTTGATGTCGTCCGTCTTTACTTCCGATGGGAG
This sequence comes from Candidatus Poribacteria bacterium, assembly GCA_009839745.1. Taxonomy (NCBI): domain Bacteria; phylum Candidatus Poribacteria; species Candidatus Poribacteria bacterium. The sequence continues at coordinate 59,946 of VXPE01000117.1, read as the reverse complement.
TGTGAATCTCCGCTGGAAACTGCCGTATCGTCTTTCTACACGGCGGTAATTTTTGCCTTCCGTTTCCGCTTCCTGCCGTTTCTCGCCTTTAAGGGTGAGGACGTTGTCGGTTACGGAGACATTGACATCATCTTCGGAGACACCGGGAAGTTCGGCTCGAATTTCATATCCGTTTTCCGTTTCAGAGATGTCCACCGTGGGTATCCAAGAGGTTTCCTCTGTATCTGTCCGCCCTTCATGAGAAGCGAAGAAGTCTCCAAAAATCCGTCCCACCTCGTTGTGGAAACTGAACGGATTTCTCATCGGTCTGCGTAAGGTCAAGTAAGTCATTTTCTTTCTCCTTTTGATTTTTGTTTCTGTAGATGTTAGATGCAAGTTCTATGCCAAATGGATTGCAATTTTCGTGCCAATCTTTTCTGAGGCAATCTGAAGGTATTTGCCTCACTGTTTGCATATAGAGCAAATTCCGTGCCAAAACTGCCTTTTATTTTTCTAGTAAAGTCCGAAAATACGTGAACATTTCATCGGGAACTTGCACCGCAGCGTCACCGTCCCCGGTAGGCGAGGTTGCCTAACCTCGCTGTGGTGTAGCGTGTTCAATTAATTCTAAAACCCACCAATAAAGCATGGTAGAAGGCGCGAGTGGGACTCAGCCCTGCCGAAAACATGGGAACCTTGAGAGAATAGGACGGAAAAACGGGTTTGCCAAATTGGCATCGTCTGTGCCGCTATGGCATTGGGTGGATGTCAAAATGACTTTGATGGGTAGAAAGGGAGAGATAGAAATTTTTGCCGCGACTCTTAACCGCTAAGCCGATCCATTTTCTTTGATTCGAGCGCGAATTCCGGCAACAAGCGTGCGCAAGGCAACCGGGTTTTCATCTTGAAAGGGGATAATCAGATCAGCGTATTGCTTGCAGGGTTCGGTATAGACTGGAAAATTAGGAAGGACATCGCGCCGATACCAGTTGATAGCCCACTCCAAATCACCGCCGCGTTGTGCGACATCACGGAGCATTCGTCGCAGGACCCGTTCATGCGCATCTACATCAAGGAACAGTTTGATATCCATCAAGTCTCGTAAATCTTCACTCCAGAAGATGAGGTGTCCTTCCACAATGACGACTTCGCTCGGTTGCACGCTCGTTTTTTCTGCACTGCGTTGCGCGGCACGCGTGCCCGGGGTGGGTGTGTAGATCACATCGCCATCGCGGAGTTTCTTGATGTCTGCGATGAGAGCATCCCATAGAACGGCATCCGGGTGATTCGCAGTAATGACGCGTTCCCGTTCTGCCTCGGAGTATTCCGACCAGTCGCGAAAATAGGAGTCCTGATTTAGCACGACAGGCGAGTATTCCGTGAGTTGTTCCGCTAAGGCACTCGCGAACGTTGTCTTTCCAGAAGCAGACCCGCCCATAATCCCAAGGGTAATCGGTGTAAAATGTTCTTGTTTCGGCATAGTTCTCTCCATAGTTTCCTCTTTTGGTATATTAGCACATCTCAATTTACGAGTCAATGCTATTTTATTAGGTGCGGATTGACTTCACGCCTACGGTTGGAAAAAAGAAATTTGACTTGCATAAAAAAGTGTGTTATTATATAATAGATTTAACTGTTTTACAGGAAATCACAGCGTCCCTTTTCAAAACGCTATTCCCTGCGAAATTTTAAACGCTTTTCCAGAAATAACGTCTTACGTTATAATAACCTAAGTTGCCAGTTTGTAGCATAGGAGACCGTTAGCCTGTGCCTCTTCGTGCTGAAAATGGCAGGGAATGCACTCAGTTTTTCACAAAAATGATCGCTTTTGGCTGAAGAACGGTGTTCATGCGTCTAAAATCACATAGGTAGCAAGTTGGGTTATAATAATAAAAATATCCGCGCTAATAGCGGACTTTGCTTGCAGAACATTAAGGGCGAGGCTTTTGACTGCCTCATTTTTAGGAACTTGATAATGCGAACGCTTCAACGGAATACAACCACAGTACAGATACCTCATGTCCGGATGGCTCCAGTCTCTTCACGGAACACTTCCCGCTACGTATGGTCTCTTTTTACCCCGTTTACAAGCCGTGGCGTGTTTGCAGGCTTTTTTGGATTGTATCTGTATCTTTATCTGTACTTATATTTGTACAGCAACGACAGGTGGTGAAGGTTCGTAGGCGATGCCCATAATACAAAAACTAACGGATTCAATTATCACCACCCGGCGTTGAAATAGATTTCAATGTTGGGTATTTTTTTTAACCGAGTTTGATTTGCGACAGACAGAATTATTTTTCGGTGTACTGGTCATCATTTATCGAAAGAATGGTTATCGGTTGTCAGTCATCAGTATAAAGAGAGAATTGGTAAACGAAAAACCTCTTAACTGAAAACTGAAAACCATTAAAAAGGCGGAGGTAGTTGAAAAGCATGGTAATCGTTACCAAGACCGATGCGACACAAGCAGATGTCGATGCCGTTGTAAAACGGATCGAAAACGCCGGATTGAAGGCACAAGTCTCAGTCGGTGAAAGACACACTGTCATCGGTGTCATAGGAGATAAAACATTGCTTGGTGATATTCCGATAGAGTCAATGTCTGGTGTCGATCGAACGATGCCAATTACGGCACCGTTCAAATTGGCAAGCCGTGAGTTTCGGGATGAACCGACGGTTATTGGCGTCAACGGCACAAAAATCGGGGGACGTCAGGTCCCCGTCATTGCCGGTCCGTGTGCAGTAGAAAGCACGGAACAGATCGTAACCATTGCACGGCAGGTCCGACACGCCGGCGCGAGTTTCATCAGAGGGGGTGCCTTTAAACCCAGAACCGGACCGTATAGTTTCCAAGGCTACGGCGAAGAAGCTCTTAAAATGCTGGAGGCAGCGAAAGCCGAAACCGGGCTTGGCATCGTCACCGAGGTCATGACACCCCACGAAGTCGAACTCGTCGGTGAATATACAGATATGTTCCAACTCGGCACGCGGAACATGACGAACTTCTATCTGTTGCGTGAAGTCGGACGCGCACAGAAACCTGTCATCCTCAAGCGTGGGATGTCCGCGACAATTGAGGAATGGCTCCTTGCTGCTGAGTATATCCTCGCAGAAGGCAATCCCGATGTCATTCTTTGTGAACGCGGTATTCGAACCTTTGAAACGCACACCCGCAACACGCTTGATCTGAATGCTGTGCCTGTTATTCACGAACTGAGCCATCTGCCTATTATCGTTGACCCGAGCCACGGCACCGGTATCCGAAGTCTCGTGTGTGATATGACAAAGGCATCTGTGGCAGCAGGCGCTGATGGTTTGCTACTGGAAGTTCATCACGATCCAGATCATTCAATGACGGGGGATGGGGCGCAGTCGCTGTTCCCAGATCAGTTTGAGACCTTGATGCAGGAATTGAAAGCGATTGCTGTCGCCGTTGGTCGCGAAATGTAAATGGCGGTCGGCGGTCAGCAGGAAATTCGTGGGAGTTACGAATGTTTCTAACTCTCACGAGCAAGTTATCGACTGCCGATGGTTTCCGACAACTGACTGCCACCCAAGAAATACAAAATCAAATATTTGGAGGAATAGAGCCTTGGACGATTTTCAAAACAACCCGCAGAAAGTCTATATTTTCGATACAACACTTCGCGATGCTGAACAGACCCCCGGTGCTGCTCTCGGTATTGCGGAAAAACTGGAGATTGCCAAGCACCTCGCCAAATTAAATGTTGATATTATTGAAGCCGGATTCCCGATCTCGTCACCGGGAGATTTCGATGCCGTCGAACGGATAGCTAACGAAGTTGAAGGACCGGAGATCTGTGCCCTCTCTCGTGTTGTGGAGAAGGACATTACTGCCGCATGGCAAGCTATTAAGGACGCTCCACGTGCCCGTATCCACACTTTTGTGGGAACATCACCGATTCACATGGGACGTATCACACGGACGACCCCTGAAGATACACTTCGAATGGCAACCGACGCAGTCGCTTATGCAAAGAGTTTGTGTGAAGGACACCCAGACGCGAATGTTGAATTCTCACCGATGGACGCGGGACGCACGGAATTAGCGTTTCTTTATGAAGTCGTTGAAGCAACCATCGCAGCGGGGGCAACCGTCGTCAATATCCCAGAAACCGTCGGATGGACAGTGCCGACAGAATTCGGGGACTTGATTAAAGGCATCATGGAGAATGTCCCGAATGTTAACGATGCCATTATTAGTGTTCACTGTCATAACGACCTCGGTTTAGCAGTCGCGAACAGTCTCATAGCGGTTGAGCAAGGGGCGCGGCAGGTGGAGTGCACGATCAACGGACTCGGAGAACGTGCTGGTAATACCTCACTGGAAGAGGTTGTCATGGCAATCCGAACCCGACGGGATTACTTCAAAGCGTATTACACAGAGATTAACGCGAAGGAAATCGTCCCGATCAGTCGACGTGTGAGTCGGACGATGGGTATTGCCGTTCAACCCAACAAGGCGATCGTCGGTGCAAACGCATTCGCACACAGTTCGGGTATCCATCAGGACGGTATTATCAAATCGCGCGTGACCTTTGAAATCATTGATCCGAAAGAGATCGGCTGGAAAGAGAGTCAACTAGTTCTCAGCCCGCGTTCCGGACGCAATGCCCTCCGACACCGACTCAACGAGCTCGGCTACGAAGTGGACGCGGATCAGTTGGACCAAGTCTATGAAAGATTCCTGAGGGTCGCTGATAAGAAAAAGGCAGTCCAGGATGCCGACCTTGAGGCGATCATGAGCGATGAGATTCGCTCGATCCCGGCTGTTTTTGAGTTGGATTATATCCAAGTCGTCAGTGGAACGAGAATCTCACCGACAACGACGGTCGGTGTTCGGACGGAAAATGGTGTGGTCGAGAGAGCCTCAACTGGAGATGGACCGGTGGATGCGGCGTTTAAGGCGATTAGCCAAATTGTCGATATTCAACTAAACCTCATCGACTATCAGATCCGTTCCGTAACCGAAGGTGAAGACGCTATCGGTGAAGTTTCGCTAAAGGTACAGGACAACGGAAACATCATCACGGGGCACGGTGCCAGCACGGACATCATTGAGGCGAGCGCGCGGGCTTACATCCACGCTGTTAATAAGTTAATCCAGATCCGTTCCGAAGGATAGTGGATGGTTGTCGGTTGTCAGTACGGAAATCTGCGCAGCAGATTTCCTTTCGGTCGTCGTTTAAAGAGGCGGTTTGGTTCAGTCAAGAATCTCTTTAACTGATAACCGATAACCAATAACCGACAACTATAGACTACCAATCCTCGACCAGTTGCACCAGCAACCGCACGCCGTAGCCGGACGCACCTTCAGGGATATAGGAGGAACCTTTCATCCCCCAAGCAGTGCCAGCGATATCGAGATGAACCCACGGATAGCCTTCCGCGAATTTCTTCAGGAACGCACCGCCCGCAATCGTCCCAGCAGTGCCGTCACCGATATTCTGAACGTCCGCGACCTTGCTTTTAACCCCTTCATCGTAATCGTCCCAGAGCGGTAATTCCCAGACCCGTTCATGTGTCTTCACGGCTGCCGATTTCACTTTCGCCATGAGTTCGGGATCCGTAGTCATCGCGCCTGCCGCGATATGTCCTAAACAGGTAATTACGGCACCCGTGAGCGTGGCTAAGTCAACAACCCCCTTCGGATTATACTGCGTCACCCATCCAAGCGCATCTGCCAACACCAACCGTCCCTCAGCATCAGTGTTGAGGATCTCAATCGTTTTGCCACCGTAAGAAGTAACGACATCACCCGGTTTCACAGCAGTCCCACTCGGCATATTCTCAGTCGCCGCAATCACACCGATGACGCGGACGTTTGGCTTCAGATGACCGATCGCCTGCATTGCCCCGAGCACTGCAGCCGCACCCGACATATCGTGCTTCATCTCGTGCATACCACTTCCACCTTTGAGCGAGATACCCCCCGTGTCGAAAGTAATCCCTTTTCCAGCAAGCACGACAGTGTCTTGACCTTCGCCATCCGGCGTGTATTCCAGAATGATGAATCTCGGTTCTTCTACACTCCCCTGTGCGACAGCGAGGAGCGTCCGGAACCCTTTCTCCTCAAGGGTCGCTTTGTCAAATATTTCGCAATTGAGTCCTGCTGTTTCTGCGACAGTTTGTGCCTTTTCAGCGAGTTGTATCGGTGTGAGATAGTTCGCGGGTTGGTTACTGAGGTCTCGAGCGAGAAGCGTGCCGTTGGCTATCGTTTGTCCGCGCGCCACGGCATCTTCTACGGTTGTTTTAATTTGATCGTTGTCAACTAAAAACGTAATAGATTCAAGTTTCTTTTGTTTATCGTCATCATCGGTGTCCGTTTTGTGTTCGTTGAACTGGTAGAGTGCAAGAAGGCTTGCTTCTGCGGCAGCTTGAATCATTTCAGGCGTCGCTTCGATGGGAATCGGAATTGCGGCGGTCCGCAACCCCTTATCGCGGATCGCTTTCGCGGCAGTTCCTGCTGCCTCACGTACCTTCTCGACAGTAAGATCGTGATATTCACCCAACCCGACCAACAGCACCCGCGGTGCCGTGATAGTGCCGTTTGTATAGAGCCAATTGGTGGTTTTGTGTTTACCTGTGAAATCGCCGAGGTTCATCACTTCACGAATCCGCCCACCGAGTGCCTGTTCTATGTTCTGGAGAGGCGCGCTATAGAAATCTGGGTTTTCCAAGATACCGAGGGCAATGACATCCGTCTGCTCTTGGGCAAACCCACCCGTTTTAACAATAATATTCATATTTTTAATTTTCCTTGCGGATAAGTAACGGTGTCTCAGGTCTGAACAGTTTTCGTGTTCGAGTCGCCTTCCACTACGTTACAGGCTTGGTTTTTGATGATAGGTTTCCGGACATATTCTTATACCATTTCTGATTGAAATTGTAGCATAAACTTCAGTTCGTGCATGCTTGTAGCATAGACTGTTAGTCTGTGCACTCAGGGGCTGCTAATGCAATATAAACTTTTAGAAGTGGTATTATATCAGTTGCGACTTCACCAGAAATCCGCTCGTAATGAAATGGAGAGCGGGGCAGAGAACCATAAATTAAAAGTCTTAATTGCTTCGCATTCCTGTTAGAACAACGAGAGGTTCTCCGCCTGTGACAGTGATTGAATGATAGGTGTTTGCGGGAACATCCATCCTGTCCCCGGGTTCAACGGTTCCCTGTTCATCGGCAACTTTCACATCAGCCGTGCCGGACAACACACAAACGACTTCATCTTGCGTGTGAATATAATCGAGATAGGCACCACCGGGACGGCCTGTCCATTGATAGGCATCAAAGCCTTCAGATGTTAACTGTTGTTTTAAAGCCTCAGCATCCGGGTGCTCTTCTGACCAGCGTGATTTCCAACTCATCTTCCAACTCCAAGTCCGTCTGTTGCATTTTGCATATCGTCGTTCTCTGATAGCTGAACCCGACTTTCCATATAACCTTTTAACCGGTCCCGAAAATCAGCAAGGTGTGCCAAGCTGAAATGATCATCGTCCCCGTTCTTGAGTTTCAAGATGTCTGCCAGGTCAACCGCCAATAGTTTCGCAGCCTTCGCGTGTTTCAACTGAGACTTCTTGAGAAGTGTAAATACTTCAAAAGTTAGCTTCGTCCGAAACGACAAGGCTTCGGCCTCTTCATCAGAAAAACCTATATTCTTAAACACGTTACCGCTGCTTTTCTCAAACTTCACATCATCACACATATGTCCCCTCCATTTGATCGTCTGATCTCTTTGGGAAATCGCCTCAGCCGTTCACGCGAATCCCCAACCCATACAACGTCTTTCATGGCACAAACCGCCCTTAACCGACAACTGATAACTGGCAACCAACTAAAGAGGCTCCAACCGGACAGGGCACACCTTCAATTCAGCGGTGTGCGTAATTGGGTCGTAACCAGAACCCGTCAATAGGTTGACGGGGACATCCGCGAAGCTGAAACTCGCAAAAACTGTGCCGCGCGGAGAACGGTTTGTCGATTTCACTTTGATAGTGATACTTCCACGGGCACTGCTCATTTTACACCATTCCCCGTCTGTGAGGTTCCATTCCTCGATGTCAGTCGGGTTCACCTCCAAGGATTCCTCTGGCAATAGGTAGTCAATTCCCTCGGATCTGCCGGTCTGCGTGCGCGTGTGATAGGATTGCAAGCGTCTCCCTGTTGTGAGCCATACCGGGAAATCATCGCTAATCGTCTCCGCGGGATCTCGGTAGTGCACATTGGAAAAGATACCGCGTCCGTTCACGAACGTTTCTTCGTGTAATCTCGGTGTGCCGGGATGCGCTTTGTGCGGCACGGGCCACTGGTTGTTGAAGGTGTCCGTGGCACCTTTGTCGATACGTTCCCAATCCAATCCCGCATAAATCGGTGAAAGTTCGCAGAGTTCATTGAAAATCGGTTCTGGCGTGTTATAATCGAAGCCCTTAAAGCCGAGACGTTGCGCAATTTGAGATATAATCCACCAATCGGGTTTCGCGTCGCCGGGCGCCGGGACTGCAGCGCGGAGGCGTTGGACGCGACGTTCCGTATTTGTGCAGATTCCGTCCGTTTCCCCCCATGCCGTTGCTGGCAGCACGACATCGGCGAGTTCCGCCGTTTCAGTGAGGAAGATGTCAATGACAACGAGATGCTCCAATGAGCGGAGCGCGTGTTCACAGTGTTCCCGATCGGGATCGGATAGCAACGTATTCTCGCCATCAATCAGCATCGCGTGGATGCTATCGCCACAGAGTTCTAAGGCGGTGACTTTGGTGATACCTTTCTCCAAGTCAACCTCTCTGCCGTATGCCGATTTGAATTTCGCCTGATATTCTGGGTCGGTGACGGCTTGGAAACCGGGGTAGTTGTTTGGCAACGCACCGCTGTCTCCCGCGCCTTGAATGTTATTTTGACCCCGCATCGGGTTGATACCCGTTCCTTCACGCCCGATATTGCCCGTCATCAGAGCGAGATTACAGAGACTTTGCACGTTCTCAACACCACAGATATGCTCCGTAATCCCTAACGTATAGTAGATGGCACCCCTGTTCGCTGTGCCATACCACAGCGCTGCGGTCTCAATATCCTTCGCTGGCACCTCTGTGATCGCTTCCGCCCATTCCGGTGTCCACTGGCTGATATGCTCAAAGAAGTCATCAAACCCTGTGGTTCGGTTTTTGACGAACGTTTCGTCAATTAAGCCTTCACGGGCAATCACGTGCGCCATTCCGAGAAGTAGTGCGGTGTCCGAACCGACACGGAGCGGCAGATAGAGATCCGACATCTCCGCTAACCCGATACGTCTCGGATCCGCGACGATGAGTTTCGCACCGCGGGCGACAGCCTTTTTCAACCCCGTTGCCGCGACGGGATGACACTCCGTCATATTCGTACCGATGCAGAAAATTACATCCGGCTTTTGCATATCAACGAGCGGGTTCGACATCGCCCCACGTCCGATTGTCGCTGCCAGACCGGCAACGGTCGGGGCGTGTCAGGCACGGCTACAGTTGTCGATGTAATTCGTCCCGAACCCAGCACGGATAAACTTCTGCATGAGATACGCAGCTTCACTCGGTGCGCGTCCAGAGGCAATCCCGTAAATGCTATACCTACCGTGTTCAGCGTGGACTTTCCGGTACCCCTCAGCTGCTCTGTCAAGTGCCTCTTCCCATGTGGCTTCGTGGAGTTCTCCATCGTCACCGCGGATGAGTGGGGCTTTCAGTCGATCGGAATGCTGCACAAAGTCGTAAGCGAACTGCCCTTTAACACAGAGCGCACCTTGATTGGCGGGTCCGTCCATTGCCGGATGGATACCGACGATTTTTTCGTTTTTCGTCAGTATATCGACAGAACAGCCGACCCCACAGTAGGGGCAGATTGTGCGTGTTTTCTCAATATCGGGTTCAGTAGACGGGATTTGTAATTCCGACTCCGCATGCCGTAGCGCCTTCTTGTCGCCGAGTGCTCCAGTCGGACAGGTCTGAATACACTGTCCACAGAAAGTGCAAGCAGAATCCTTGAGAGCTCCATCAAATTCAGTCGTAATCTGCGTATGGAAACCGCGATTCATAACGTTGATCGCGTGATCGCCTTCCTGTTCAGCACAAACGCGGACGCACCGATAGCAGGAAATGCAGAGTTCGTAATCCCTGAGAATGAAAGGGTTTTCATCGGTTTTGCTCGTGCCAGATGTCGCTCCTGTTATACGGGTGTCGTTAAGTCCATATCTATCCCGAAGGTCTGTGAGTTCGCCAGACGCATAACCGCGCAGTGGAGACACATCGACTTCGCGATTCTCGCTAATCACCATTTCAAGCAGCGTCTTCCGATACGCCTCTATTGTATCCGTTGCTGTTCGGACGACCATCCCCGGTGTCGCTTCCGTCGTGCAAGATGCCACCGGATTTCGCGCACCTTCTAATTCGACGATACACAGGCGACACCCACCGAAAGGCTCAAGCCTTGGGTCATAGCAGAGCGTTGGAATCTCTGTCTGATAGCGTTGCGCTATTTCAAGGATGGTTTCACCCTCGGAAAAAGCAACTTCAACACCGTCAATTTCCATTGTGTGCGTCATTGCACTAAACCTCCCATCCTTCCCTCTTCCATTCTTCCAGCCAAACTCCTATAAATCCGAGATTCAGGCTGATAAAATAGATTACTCCTCTTCACTGAAATCAATTTGCGGCACCTTCAACTCGCCAGCGAGGATTTTGGCTTTCGCTGCTTCAACCGCTTTTTGCACGTCTTCCGGCACCTTATCCTTCAAGACGGGGTTATAGGTGAGCGTGATCGCCTCGTCCGTGAGCATGTTGAACGTATAGATCTGGGGCTTAAACTCGCCTTCCTTAATGATCTTGGCAATCTGCACAAACGCATTGGGCGTAATCACAGCATTTGCAATGACGACTTCTGGGGAAATATCGCTTTTGTCTCGGTTCGCGCCGAAGGCGTAAACAGTTTTTCCCTGTTTTTGGGCAGCTTCAGCGGCTTCATAAGCACCGAGTCCTGCTGCATCTGCATTCGGAAAAAGGAAGTCAACGCCTTCATTAATTTGGGCAAGTGAGAGTTCCTTCCCTTTGCCGATGTCCTCCCAGTTCCCAACATATACCCGAGATACCTCTGCCTTGGGATTCACACTTTTCGCACCACCTTCAAACGCCATAAACGTGCTATTGACAGATGGGATGTTCTGTCCGCCCATGACACCGAGTTTGTTTGTATTGGTCATCATACCTGCGATCACCCCTAATAGATAAGCTGCCTGTTCAACACGGAAATTGGCAGGTGAGATGTTATCGGTGATTGTGCCACCCGACGAGGTAATGAAAATCGTCTCAGGAAAATCAGGGGCAACCGCTTTTGCGGGATCTTGGAACTCGTATCCGTGTCCGAACACGATGTTGTAACCGTCGAGTGCATACGCGCGGAATTGTTCTTCTTGGTCTGTTGGGGTTCGGGTCTCGGCGTGGCTGATTTCCGCACCGAGCTGTTCTTCAATCGCTTTGAGGCCTTCATACGCTAAAGCGTTCCACCCCGCATCGCTGATTGAACCCGGAAGTAGCATAGCGACTTTAAATTTTTCATGTCCTTTTGCCGCAAGGTTCGGGTTCCCGATCAGCATGAGTCCACTGATGCAAAGGCATAGGTATAATGCCTGGATTGTAATGTTATTTCGTAACTTATAGGATATTTTTATCACGTCAAAATTTCTCCTTACTTCACAGAAATGTTTCATAAAGTATAGCATGTTTAGACGAAAAAAGTAAAGGGGTGTGGAAATATTTTTAACGTGAGTTTGATAAATAACGTGAAAAAAATATTTTGTCAAGCAATGATTGGTCACTGTAGAAGGCTCTCCGATTCCGGTTTTACCCCGCGACTCCTTCCGAAAATTGAAAAATCTACAACAATTCTGTTGACGCGTCTGCACGAATAACGTATACTTTTTAGGAATACGCAACGCGAAACACAACGCGATAATTCTGATGAGGCGATATGAAAAACAATTTTGAAGTCAAGGTAAATGCGAGAACACATTTAGTCGTCCAAAGCGAGACAGGTCGCTGTTTGGGGGGTGTCGGTGCGAATTTTTATCGTCCGTTCGTCTTCCCGTTCTATACGCCAGCGGGACATACCGTTGTTCAGGAATTCGCCTTCGACCATCCGTTCCACAACGGAATTTTCGTCGGGCAGGGACCCGTGCAGGTCGGCGACAGAGAGGCGGGTTTCTGGGCATCACCGCCGCGCCGCTCCTTTACAGATAAAGTCTTTGAGAAATTGGGACGGATGGATACACAGAAAGCAATTGACATCACACCCCATACCGATGGCGTGCAGTTCGTTCAAAATGTTATCTGGCGAGATGAGAACGAAGAACCGATGATTGACGAAATCCGCACTGTCAATCTTTTCACCCTTGAGGATGCTACCGTCTGCGATATGACGAGCGAAAAAATAGCGGCTTACGGTGCTGTGACATACCCGCAGACGAAGTTCGGAAGCATCGGTATCCGTGTTGAACCGAGACTCCTGCCTGTTATGGGCGGCATTGTGCTGGGTGACAACAGACGCAAAGGGGGTGTCGAGGTCGTTCACGAAGGCGACTCCGACTTTGTTGCCTATCAGAACGTATTGGCAGGACATGGAGCGTTTGGGGTCTTTATGAGCATCCTTAATGAAGATGTTCGGGGTCCATGGTTCATTCGGGATTACGGGATGGCACTCTATAACCCGACGTGGACGGGTGCCGTATCAACACCAGCGGGTGAGCGCTGGAAAGTCGCACTTCGGGTTATCGCTTACGATGGAGAATTAACACCGGCAAGAGCAGAGGAGTGGGTGTCTTCATGAATAGAAACTGTCAGCGGTTAGTCTTTTTTTACGATGGATTCGAAGTTGCTGCCAATATTCCAATTGTTAAGAAGCCTTTCATCGTTCAGAGACAGTTAAACTTAACCGAAAACCATCGTGAAATGAAATTAGGTTTCCTTAAATGGCATAATTTGTCTTTGCTTTACATTTGGAACGATGACCAGATTAAATAATTTAAAAAGCATACTTGAACTTCGGAACGTTACGAAAACCTTCGGCGATCTCGTCGCGGTTGACACTGTAGATTTTGAACTCCAAGCCGGTGAAATCCACGCGATTCTGGGAGAGAATGGCGCAGGGAAGTCCACACTGATGAATCTCATTTATGGGCTTTACCAACCGTCTTCGGGACGCATCTACGTTACCGATCGCGAAAACTGGAGGCACCGGTTTCGGGCAAAGTCTCCACGGGATGCGATTGCGAACGGTATCGGCATGGTGCATCAGCACTTTATGCTGATTGAGAACCTGACGGTCGCTGAGAATATCGCTTTGGCTCTTGGACAATTACGTTCCAATCGTGCAGGAGGCGCGTCAGTAGACAACAATTACAAGGAATGGTTTCGGAAATTTCGCTTTAAGAAAGAGGACGCTATTCGTATTACTGAAGAACTCTCGGAGCGGTTCGGTCTCACCGTGGATCCAACCGCACTGGTCGGGACACTCTCAGTCGGCTTAAAACAGCGAGTTGAAATCCTCAAGGCACTCGCCGTTGATGCCCGGATCCTGATACTCGATGAACCCACCGCGGTTCTGAGCCCACAGGAGGTAGAAGGTTTCTTCACAATTCTGCGCAAACTCCAAGCCGATAGTCGCGCGATTATCTTCATCAGCCACAAAATGAAAGAGGTCTTGAGCATCAGCGATCGAATTACCGTCTTAAGACGTGGCAAGAAAGTTTACCTCGGTCCAACGGGAGAACTGACGGCTCGTGAGTTGGCGCGGGAGATGATCGGAGAAGACCTCACTGACGTTGAACGCTCGGTTTCCAGTCCGCATCTCGAAAGCGATTCCCCAGAGCGTGTGCTGCAGCTTTCAAACTTGACGGTGCTCGGCAATCGTGATGAGGTTGCGGTATCGGATGTCTCAATGACGACACATCGCGGTGAAATTGTGGGTATCGCAGGCGTAGATGGCAATGGGCAGCGTGAACTCGCCGAGGCGATCATGGGCTTACGCCCCAGTACCGCTGGGACAATAGGTATTTTGGGTGCCACTCCGAAAGGGATCAAGGCAGTGCGACAGCGCGGGGTCGGCTATATCCCTGAAGATAGACAGACAACAGGTGTTATTGCCGCGTTTTCAGTTACGGAAAACCTCTTATTGAACGTGACCCACCTGCAAAACATAGCGCAGTGGAATATCCTCAACCAGAAGCGGAAGCAGGAGACAGCAGACCAACTCATCGCGGATTACGACATCCGTCCACCCATTGCCGATACACCCGCTTCTTCACTCTCCGGCGGCAATCAACAGAAGCTCGTCCTCGCCCGAGAAATCTCGCTGCACCCCGATCTCCTTATTGCTGTGAATCCGACACGCGGTTTAGATGTCAACGCCGCTCGCTATGTCCATGAGAATTTGTTGGCACAACGCGACGCAAAAAAATCTATCCTGTTAATTTCAACAGAGTTAGATGAGGTTTTATTGTTGAGTGATCGACTCTATGTCATGTCGAGAGGCAAACTGATCGAAGCAACAGCGCAACGCAACGACATCGAGGCACTCGGATTGTTAATGACTGGAGAAACCCACACGGAGAAATAACGGAGCATACAGAGCAGAGAGACTCTTGAGAATCAAATAGATCCTTAGTCGCGTGGGAATTTACCCAAAACCATTGTGGAGTCGTAGGGGCTGGGTTTCCCAGCCCGTATAGAACAATGTCCAGATTTAATACCTTAAAAATTCAATGGATCGCAACGCCCGTTTTGATTCTCGTAAGCGCGTTTGTCGTAAACGCCATCATCATGGTGCTCTGTCACTATAACCCATTAGAGGCTTACCAAGCCGCGGTGAGTGGCGCGTTCGGGACAGGGAGGAAGTTCGGAGAGACGCTCGTGAAAAGCACGCCGTTTCTGATGGCAGGGCTTTCCGTTGCTATGGCGTTTCGGTGCGGGATTTGGAACATCGGTGCTGAAGGGCAATTTCTAATAGGCGCGCTAACGGCGACATGGTTTGGTACGAAACTCGCTCCAATTTTTCCGCAAACCCCGTGGATTGCAGTGCCGTTGTGCCTCGGACTCGCCACAGCCGCGGGTGGCGTCTGGGGACTCATCCCTGCGATCCTCAAAGTGGCGCGCGGGGTCAACGAAGTTATCAGCACGATTATGTTGAACTACGTCGCGCTCCATCTGGTGAGTATGATGATAGATGGGGGACCACTGCAGGAGGCAGCGCAACGCGGTCCGCAGAGCGATCGGATCGTCCAATGGGTATTTCTGCCTCGACTTTTCCCACCGCATCGGGTCCACCTCGGCATTGTTATCGCCGTTGTATTAGCGATTGTTCTTACATTTGTTCTCTTCCGAACGGCGTTCGGGTTTCAACTCCGCGCCGTGGGAGAAGGGGCGGCTGCTGCAGAAGCCGCGGGGATCTCGATTGTGCAGAATACGCTCCGCGTCTTTTTCATCAGTGGGGCCCTCGCGGGACTCGGCGGGGCACTCGAACTCACAGCACTGACGCGTCGACTGTTCCTCAACTTCTCGCCGGGATACGGCTATACTGCGATTGCTGTCGCTTTATTAGCAAAATTGAATCCATTGGTGACGGTTGCTGCTGCATTGTTGTTTGGCGCGCTGACGACGGGTTCGTATAGCATGCAGCGAGAGGTCGGTATCTCCGATAAGGTGACGCTGGTCATGCAAGCGACGATCCTATTGTTCGTCATCGGCTATAGTTCTGTTCAACTTTTCCGTAGACGCGTATCCTCACAGGAATAGTCATCAGCAGTCAGGAATAGTGTTTACTTAATTCGCTCACCTCAATTTATAGGCTGAGTAAAAAAGACGAGGCATAAGTGACAGAAAACCTGCAAGGACAACGGACGCAGCAGCCCAGGAGCAATAAATTAAAATATGTTTGAAGAGATTCTTTCAGCGACGATACGCGGGGCAACCCCGCTCCTATTTGCCGCATTAGGCGAGGTCATCTCTCAGCGTGCGGGTGTGCTTAACATTGGTATCGAGGGTATGATGCTCATCGGTGCGTTTTTCGGGATGGTCGGCTCCTTCTATACCGCGGAATTCGCGGTGATCGCGCCGTGGTTCGGACTGTTAATGGCGGGTCTCAGTGGCCTGATCGCCGCCGCGCTGTTCGCGCTCTGTGCGATAAGACTCCGGGGTGACCAAGTTATCATCGGCACGGCGATGACCCTCTTGGCGTTAGGTTTGACAGAAGTCGTCTATCAACGGCTTTTCGGCGTAACGGGAATCGCCCAGGGAGTGCCAGCGTTTCAGCAGATTGACATTCCACTGCTCTCCGAAATCCCTTTCTTGGGACGCGCCCTGTTTTCGCACAACATCCTCGTCTTCATCACGTTTCTGCTGGTGCCGTGCGTCTATTTTTTCCTCTATCATACACAACAGGGACTGAGGGTCCGTGCGTGTGGCGAGCATCCGAGAGCGATTGCTGCTGCCGGCGCGAACGTTCTCCGTTTGCGAACGATCTGTCTACTCTTCGCTGGCGCGATGGCAGGAATGGCGGGCGGTTATCTCTCCCTCGCTGACGTGCCCTATTTTACACCCGGTATGACGGTCGGACGCGGGTTCATTGCTTTAGCAATCGTTATCTTCGGGAAATGGCATCCTGTGAAGGCGTGTGGGGCTGCCTTGCTTTTTGGACTCGGTTCAGCACTCGATGCGCGATTCCAAGCGTTGGGGTGGGAAGTGCCGTATCAGGTATTTTTAATGTTGCCCTATGTGCTCTGTTTGGCAGTCTTAGCAGGCTTTGTCGGGCGCGCCGAAGCCCCTCTTGCCTTAGGAAAACCCTACGCGGAATAGTCGTCAGTTATCGGTTATCAGTTTTTTTCAGTTAAGAGGGTCCCTTCACACAAGACACCTTTTGGTAGAGCATCAAACCCCGTAGCCTGCAACAATACGCAGAAATACCCAAGCAAAAACACGCAGGCGGATATACGGAAATGAACGCCATAGATACAAACGACCTGTTCGAACCGCAAGGTAAAATTAAAACGTACTCCCCACACGAAGGTGAACGGCTCTGTTTGGATCTAAAGCACCCGGCGTGGACACGAGTGGGACAGCGTAATCGATACCAGCTGTGAGGGCACCAAGATCCAAGTAAAGTCCAGCACCGACAGAGGAGGGGAGCGGTTGCGTCGTATTGATATCCTCTAAGGCATCCCAAACATTACCAGCATCAAAAAAGAGGGCACCGCGAACGATCCGATAGATTGGGAAGCGGAGTTCCGTGTTAAAGATGAATTGCACATCGCCGCGATGGATGCCCGTGCTATCTTTGGGACCGAGAGAACGCTCAGCATAACCGCGAACCGTTGTCCCGCCACCTGCCCAAAACCGCTCAAAAGAGATCAGTTCCGCACGCCGGTTTGATCGCAATTCGGTCGTAATACCGAATCGGACGGCGGTGGCTACGACAAGTCCGCCGATGAGTTCTTGGTAATATCGGGTATCCGTTGTTGTCTTAATAAAACTGGTTTCACCCCGCAAGAAGTTGCCGCCCGCGTATTCAAGCGTGAGATCGTTCAACATGCCACCGGTAGGATTCAAATAACGCTCTCGGTTGTCGTAGGTCCAAGAGAATCGAATACTGCTCACGGTTGTGCTGAAAGGATTCTGCTCTATATGGGCACCGATACCTGCTGGAGAGCCCCGCACCGGTGGAACGGGTTGGGTCAAGTCCCGGTAACTATATCTTAGATCCAGGTGGTGCGACTCGGACACGTCTCTGCTGAGGATAAAACTCCCCTGAAGGGCGCGGACGTTATCGTCTACTTCTAACTTCTTGGCTAATATCTGTAGACTCCCCCGCGTCCGTCCAATCAACCACGGTTCAGTCAACGTCGCATCAAAAAGATAACCCAACTCGTCTCGCCATCCCAGTCTGGCGCGTGTCCGTCCGCGAATGTTCCGCTTAAAGAGAAAGTTGCTATCCGTTAACCCCAACGTTCCGCGAAACCCCTCTGCGAAACTGTAACCGCTGCTCATACTGTAGGTCCGTGGCTTCTGTTCTTCGACGGTTATTAAAACATCATTGATCTTCCGGAGACGCGGGTCAGAGGGATCCGTAACCTTCGAGGATTGCGGTGTCCCTGTGCTACGGGTAGACTGTGAGAAGCGTTCATACTGGACGCTGCGAAAAAGTCCTAAGCCATATAGATTTTGCAAGACACTGCTTAACTTTTTTGATGTCCAAAGCGTTCCCTCAAGGTGGCCGACTTCTCGTTGAAGCACATGTTGTTTCACAACATCCGTGTCCCCTTGAAAATAGAATTTACCAAACACGACCTGCTCACCTTCTGTATCTACGGTGAGATGTAGCACCCCGTGTTCATATACCGCAAGATGTGTCGCTTCCTGTTTAAGCGTATACCGTGGATTCCCCTCAATGTCTTGGAGGCTCCAACGGTTGCCGATGTAGGTGGCTATGTAAACGCCTGTAAGTGTAAGGTCATGTCTCTTGAATTCCGATCGGATTTCCTGTGGAAGTTTACCTCTCTCAAGGGGTTCCGAGAAATTGCCCGTTACTCGAAAAACTGGATCACTTGTTTCTAATATATACGAGTTACTTACCACTGCATCAATGTATCCGCGTTCATAATAGGCTTTCAAGATTGCGTTGCCGTAGGCTTTCCGCGCAAGTGAGGCATTTGGCTGCGGAAGCGGGAGTTCACGCGCCAAACGTGCCAGGAGCGTAGCCGTATCTAACGCGTTGTTCCCGCTAATGTCGCATCGGTGAATCATCTCTTTGTGTTCTTCAGTGATTGCGACATGTATCCCCACTTCGCCAATACTCCGGTCGTTTGGATTTTGTTTATCGAGCGTTGTCGTGATAACCGCCTTCGGATACCCCGCTTTTCCATATAAAATGTTGAGCCGATGTATATCTGTATCGAGTTCTGCTTCATAAAAAAAGGGTCTCTGTTCGTGCTGAAATAACACTCTTGCGAGGTCTGCTTGCAAGTTTCGTAGAAATCCGCCTATCGGTTTCATCGTCATCTCTCGCTTCAGTTGCGCCTCCGAAAATGCCCTATTCCCAGAGAAAGTGACATCCTTAACGACATAACGCACCCCGGGATTAATCGTAAGTCGAACCCTGGATGCATCCGGTATTTCCTCATGAATGGTGGTGTCGTGGTAGCCTTTGGCTTTGAAATAGGATCTTATCCGGTGCTCCCATATAGAAGGAGAGGCTGTGTTTATTAAAGAAACTATATCTTCTCTGAACGTCTCCTGGAGTGATAAAGGGAGCTCCCCAACATCCATAACGAAGTTAAACCGAACCTCTCTCCCTTCATTGACCTGAAATAGGAGCACACCCGTCTCATGATTAAAGTTTGGGACGATCTCAGCGGTAGGATAGTTGTTTTTACGGTAAAGTACCACCATAGATGCCACATCCGTCTCCACACCGGTTTTGTTGTAAATCGGGAGGAGTCGACTAAAGTTACACACGGCTTTAAGGCTGTTCGTTGAGAGAGCAACATTGTCTTGAATTTGCAATATTTTGATCTGTGAGGCATCTCCCACGGCTATCTGGTAGGTTAACGTCCCCGCTTCGGTGAGCGTATCGGAGACTGTGACCTTTGCGTCAAAATAGCCATACGCTTCACATACGCCTTTGATCCGCTGGATGTCGGTGTTGACAATTGTGGGCACATACTTTCCTCCCCGTCTTGATCGCATCTCATTCTCAATAGCGGTTTTGATCTCGTTTTCAGGGATGCCGGAGAGCACAATTTGTTCAATACGCGCGAAAGGTGTCAGCTGGTAGGTTAAAACAATACCATCGGAAGTGTCCTGCGAGTATACCTGAATTTGGGAATACTGCTGTGTTGCATAGAGTGCTTTAATGCTCTGTTGAATCGTCTGACGAGAAAGTGTGTCGCCAATTGATACGACTGTCTGGTTTCTAAGTATACTCGGGTATTCTGAGGTTTCTTCTGCAGGGGTTGTGCCAATGTAGTATTCTATCTTCGCAATCGGTTTCTGAGAGGAATCGTTGGGTTGGAAGCTTGGAAGTCTGGAAGATTGGGTGCCCATCCTTCCACCGTTCCGCTCTTCCATCGCTTTTTCCTGTGCGCCTACAGACTGGAGGAAAAAGCAGCAAGGAAACCAGAGAATAAGACAAACTGCGTAAAGTGTGCCAAAGTTTATAAAGTGTGCTAAGGTCGGTAAAGTTGTCAATAACCTTAGGCACTTCGCAACTTTAGATACACTCGCAAACTTTTTTCCCTTAGAACCGTCCTTTGAATTCAACGTCAATCCCGTGTTCCCTTTTTTCATTGGTTTCAATTTTAATGGATACATTCTTTCCGAGTGGATACTCCGCACTTATATATCGCGCATCTTCATCAAGCGGACGATGGAAACTAAATGTGAACCCACCGAGCGCGCCTGAAAGTGCAGCGTTGCGTAAGAGGAAATCTATAATCTCATCATGTGAGAGGACTTCAGTGGTCGCTTCAGGGGGAGCACTGAGAATAAAGTTAGGATTGCTGAGAGTGCCGGTAAGGGAGGCATACACCTGAAGATCAATTGTGCTTCCATCTCTCGGTAAGACGCCTCGAACGCGGTCCGGTGTGCGAAGAAAAATATTGAGGTCAGGATTAAAATCGACAGTGCTCTGGTTCCGGATTGCAGATCCTTCAATGAATTCAAAGGTCTGGGGAGGAATCCCAATTTTTCCATTGAGCATCGAGACGTTCCCGCTGAAAACGGGTTGACGCAGTGAACCGAAGAGTTTACCGAAGCAGGCGATTTCAATATCTGTGGGTCCTATGAAAGATGAAAGCAAACGAAAATTATCAGGGATGTTAATATCTACCCCATCGAGATGTAAATCACGCAGAATAGGGTAGTCCAATACAAGTTCTGTTTCCTTGACCGATGCCCCTGTGAGCCAATCCTGAACATTTTCCCAATTTTGTTGATAGTAGCCGCCGTTGATATGGATATCCCCTGTTAGACGCGGGCGAAGCAGTTCCCCGTGCAGACGAAATGAGGTGGAAGCGAGGTCAATCCGGTACTGTCCGGTTTGTTCAAAAACCGTTGATGTGAGACCGGTGGACACATTCAATGTTGGTGGTGTCTCCCATATATGTCTATCTAATGGGGCTGTGACGCCGCCCGTGACCAAAAATCTTCCATCATTCAAGGTGCCATCAAGTCTCCTAATATTTACGCCTTTTTCCGATAACTTAATGTCGCCTTCTACCCCTTTAACTTGAATATTAGCTTCCGGAAGTTCAAATCCAATATCATTAAAAAGGACACTCCCGTCGGCTTGTGGGGCATCCATCGTCCCTGTCAGTTCAACGTGAATTTCGCTAGTGCCTGTTGCAGTGCTAAGCCCTGGGACCACAGACGGCAGCATGGTAAGGTCGTTTACTTTTATATCCAAAGTTCCACGCATCGGGGCCTGCTGGAACTCTATCCAAACTTCTTCTGGAGACTGTTGCAATGCCGTAAGAAATGGAATAATTTCAAACTTGTAGGGCATTGTCCATGAGAAAGTCAGCTGATTTTTCCCGAATGTAACTTCAACGTATCGTTTCTCTGTTATTTCCCATTTCCGGTTCTGATACCGGATTCTCCATCGAGGGTCAATCGGGATGTCGTGTAGATAGAGCTCAGCAGGTTCGTTTTCGTGCCGTCGCAGGGTTATCTTTGGATTCTCGCTCGTCCCGCTCATCTGTAGACTTCCGGACAACGCCCCGGTAACCCGATACTGCGTAGGCCACGTGTTAGTTATCGTTGAAACATCAAAATTCTTGAGCCGAAGCGCGCCGTCAAACTCCCCGTTCATCGACCACTTGCTTTCAGCATCGATACTTAGCATTGTCTTCGCTGAAATGGTCTGTTCATTACCGAGTAACCCTTCAGGTTTTGTATCCTCGTCGGTAAAAGTCTGTTTGACTGAAAATTCGGCTTGGTTTTCAAACCTGAAAGTTTCCGTTAGAACCAAAGTTCCATTACTGAGAATTATCGGAGTCGGTTGGAGATTTTGAAAGTCATAGTGCCGATCCATTGCCTTGAAAGCGAGGCGAACGCTATTAATTGATACATCGGCATTTGAAACCGAGACCAAATCGGTGAGTGAGGGAACATCTCGGACCTGCGCAAAAGGCAACCCCTCTCCAGCCGCTAAGAAACTATCGAACGGGACTGTTAAGGTCCGCAAGGTCATTGTTATATGCCCTTCCACCTCTTCTACAAGGTATGGCGGTAAGGATTGACGGGCAGTTGAACCCAGGGGAAATCGTTCTAATCTCAATCCTCGTAGTATCAATGATGTTGGGGTTAAGCTGTCTAATGCTATCTGTCCATGTTCAAGTCTACAGGAGCCATCCCCTATGTCAAATCGGAACTCCGTAAAATCAATCCAGTCTTTCCGCGCGCTGAGGTGTATTTGCATATTCTGAAGTGGAAACCCGTGGAAGTCTTTAAGACGCAGTTGCAACGCTTCAACAAACACGTTACCCACCACATAGGGAGATTGACTTGTGCCTTGTATACCTAAATCTATGTCAACGGTGCCGTCCATCTCTGAAAAGGCGGTATCAATCTCCGGAAAAAAACTGAGAGGCAGTTCACTCCCGCGAAGGCGCACGTCAATGGGGGCAGCAATAAACCGTTCAGATATATCCATGGCTTCAAATGCCAGATTAAACGGAATAACACCCGCAAGGGTTAACACCCCTTCACTATTTTTGAGTTCTATACCCGTGACGTTTATGCGTTCATCTTGATACTGGATTTTGCCTGTCCACTCCTTTTGATTCAGCGTCCCCTGCCAGTCTATCGCGATTTCAGGGGAAGTGAAGGTGCCTGCAACGTTGACTGCCATTGCCGCGGTCATCGTAGGGGATGTGAGTTGTAACGGAATCTCCACAACGAGAGGCTCGGTATCCTCAGTCGTTCCCCTTGGATCAGATCTAAATCGGAGTGGTGCCCTGTTGATAAGACGGAAATCATATCCGTCAAGTTCCAGTTCGTTTATTTCGCCAATAACCGTAACCTGCTGTAGGTCTAAGCCTGTCCCGCTGAGATTAATATATCCTGACGTGAATCCATAGTCCCCAATTTCTACTTGTGACGCTGATACATTAATATCGAATCGCATCGCCTCTCTATCCTGACGTGAGAACACGGCTTCCCCTTGGATATGGTAGGGACCCTCTCCTATCTGACCGTTCGCCTCTATTCTTTCAACACGTACGAATTCTGAATCGAGGCGAATGTCTACACGAAGTCGCTCCAGCGTAATAGAAGGAATATAAGAAACAAAGCGGATTGGATGCTGTCCGGCTGTTTCAGCGTATAATAGCACAAGGGGCTCAGCGAGCGTGCCACCGATCTCTATAGATGCCTCTAAAATTCCAGTTATCCCGTTCCCAGAGCCGAAATTATTGATAGCCTCCACCGGCAAAGTAGTGAGATCCAAAGCGATGGTATCGACGCGGAGGTGTAACTCCGAACTGTCGACCGCTTCGGGTTGGACATCAACGTATCCTTCTAAATGCCCGTCGTTACCGAAGATTGTGAAAGCACATTCCTCAAAACGCAGCGTCTCCTCCTGATATGTTATGGCACCCCCTGCATCGGTGATGTCAATATCACCTGCTTCTGTTTCCAATGTTAGCGTCGGGGTTGCCCATTCTAACTGAAGGTTGGGTTGGGTGGGTGTTCCGGTCACTTTCAAGTCGTAACGGAGGGTGCCGGTTTGTAGCATGCCACGCGGGAGTCCCAATACCTCCGAAAAGGGTGGGAGCGCGAACCCGTCAGATACAGCGTGCAGGTCCATCATCTCATTTTTGGAATCCAAGGTCCCTATCAATTCAAGAAATGGGACTTTATTTTCGGATGCCCTCAAGGAAAGCGTCTCGATTGTCCATGTGTCGTCTTTGAGATTCAGACGGATCGGTTCAGCATTTGTGAACGCAATTCTCCGCGTCACAGTGGTCTCATAGCGTAGTTGGGAGGTACTAACAAGAATATCCACATCATACGGATAAATCTTTTGTCTTTGGGATTCAGAGGCTATGTTCGCGGTTGGTGCGACAAGATCCGCTATTGTTCCGCTTATTGATGCATTCCCATCAGCCGTCCCCGTAACCGCTTCAAGTGTTGGGTGTAATATAGGCAGGATCGGCGTAATATCAAATTTCTCACCTTCCGCAGTAAATCGGTAGGGATTCCCCAGAGCCAGGCTGACGTATCCTTGAATCCGACTCGTTTTCTCAAAGCCGTGTCCATGAAAATCAAAATAGGCATCCGTTATCAGTTCGGACGCCGCACTCGTGCTTTGTTGTTTTGTATCGGCATCGAGTGGGAGGTTCGGGTTCTCAGTTGAAGCGGAATCTGATTTAACCAAACCCTCTGTTAACTGATCCTTGTTAACTGACGACTGATAACTACTCTCCACGAGTTTGCCGAGGAGATGGACATCACCGAGTGGATATTTCGTTCCGCGCTCGGTGTGCAAGAAGGTTACGCCTGAAAAATCGAGTTCAACCTGAAAATCCGCATCTTCCGGTTTTTTGAGTTTTCCAACGACCCGAACATCGAATTGTCCTTCAAAGGGAAAATCGGGAAGGTTTGCCGCCTTCGCAATTTCTTCTAAGTGAACAGGCGAATTATTTTCGAGAAGTAGGTCATAGTCAGCATTAGAGGCTACTGCAACATTGAGTGTAACCTGCTGCCCGCGAGTCGTTATCTTGAAATCCGGTATCGTAAGATTGTAATCCTCAACCTCCAAAGGAAGTACCAGCGGATCCAAATGGATACCCCATGCCACGCCTTCGGTAACACTGAAGTCGGCAGTGCCATCCAGATTGACGAGCGTTCCATCTAATTTGAGTTCACCTCTGATCTCACCCTCTATAGGATACTCGGCACCTAACAATAGTTTCGGGTAATGTTGAACATAAACCGGATCAGCGACAACGCTGATATCCGCAGGAAACTCGCCTTCAACCTCCACAGTTCCCGTAATTGTCGTTCTGCTAAGAAATTCCTTTGTGGGAGGGGTTTGTACCCCCGATGTGCCTTCTATGGTATTCTTCGTCATCAATCCGTTTTCGATGAATACCCGTCCCTCTTGATAGCGGAAATCCCCCGACAGAGTTCCGATCGGAATGTCGTTAAAAGTCGCATTCGGTATCTCCATAAACCCTTTCAGCGTCCCGTCCGATAACTGCGCAGATAATGCCCCTATCCCACCGATGTCCGCACTATTGGCAATCTTCATCAGGTCATCGACATCGATACCCGACACCTGGATCTCCAAAATATCTTGTCTGCCTACAGGAAAGGGACCCGTGACATTAATCCCGGTTTCATCTAAGTTTCCGTCGATTTTTAATTCACCCGCGCCTATTGTGCACTTGAGCGTTGAATCGTTAAGTTTCACCTCGTCAAGGATTGTCTCTGTGAGTAAGATCTTGCTGGCGAGTTCGAGGCTTGAGGGGTCTGTGTGATTTCCGCTGAATTCTCCACTGCTTGAGAGGCGTCCTGTGCTGTCTGCGAGGTTTTCGGGCAGTTGGACGAACATTGACAACAGTGGGATCAGTTGTATTTCTGTAGCGTCCCATTTTCCGCGGTAAGTCATAGGGTGGGTTAGCAATTGTTGAAATTGCTTGAGCAGATCGCCTTCTAAGGCATTTTCCGACGTGATACTTCCATCACCGACCACGGTGCCATCGGCGACTTGGAAACTGAGTTGTTTTAACGTGAATATTGGGATGGGTTCAGCGTTGAAATCGGCGTCAATGTGTCCGGCTGTCAACGTTATCTTGGGGATATCCTTCTTTGCTGTGACAGCGGAGAAGGTTGGTATTTCCACAGAGAGGGTTCCGGCTAAGGCGGAACCTGTTCCCTCCACCGCCAGCGTCGCGTCAACATCGCCTTCAAGTTCGATGTCTTCACCAAAAAACGGATCTATATCTGCAAGGTTCAGGTCTAAGTCAACTTTACTGTTCCAAGGCGGATCGGTTTCTCCGTAGGTAAATTCACCCGTAACCTCCAAAGTGGAGCTCCCAAATTCCAATCGAAGTTCATCTAACGTGCTACCGCTGGCTAAAATATGAAAATCAGCATTAAATTTGTCAATTGCCGTTTCGGCACCGTTGACCGTGAAACTGCCCCTCTTAATTTCAAACGTCCCTTCATGCTGCCATGTGTTGAGGGGACCTTTTACCTCAATCGTAATTCCATCAATCCGGAGGTCCCAGCTGCGTTGTGTGTCGATGTAATCAATTGTCCCATTCTCACATTTAATATATTTGACAGCGAAACCGAATTGTGGAGAATCTTGCGATTGTGGGGACGCTTGTGTCGTCTGGTCACCCAAAATATCTGATAGATTCAGGGCACCCTCGGGGTTCCTGCGGGCGTGAATTTCCGGTTTGTCTACCTGCAGTTCCTTTACCTCAAATTTCCGGGTTAGCAATCCTAAGAGATTATATTTGAGTACGACTTTCCCTGTGGAGATTACCGGTTTGTTTTCCTTAGAAATCTCAACACTTCTAATGCTGACGCTCCCTAAGATATTTCCCTCTATTTTACCGACGTTTGCCGTGTAGGTAGCGTCTATCCGATTTTTCAGTTCAGTCTCGAGTCGTCCTTCTACCCAATCCAAGAAGGTGCTTGATCGGATAAAGAAAAAAGCCCCGCATAACCCGACAATAAAAAATAACCCAACGAAAATTTTTAATTTTACCTTGCGGGTAAATAACGTGTGTTTCGACATTAGCGTTCTTCTCTCAAATCCGCCTGCGTGTTTTTGATAGGGTATTTCTGCGTATTGTTGCAGGCTACTGTTTTGGGTTTAACAAAACATCTTTACTACCTGCTGACTGCTATTTCCAAAAGACTCATGCGCGGCTTCTACAATCTCTGCAGTCGTGTGCTGAAGTTGATAGGAATCCGTGCACTCACCATCGACCGCAAGCCAAAGCAGGTACTCAATATTTCCGATGTCCTTGTGGATTGGCGAATAGGTCAGACCTTTCACTATGGCTCCGAGTTTTTCCGTCACAAAGGCACTAAGGTTATCTATCGTCTGGATATGCACCCGTTTGTCAGACACAATTCCCCCTTTTTTCACGTACGCTTTCCCGGCTTCAAATTGCGGTTTCAAGAGTGCGATGATGTCAATAGCGGATGACTGACGACTATTTGGTATGAGAAGTTTGATTACACTCGGCAGAACCGTTCTCAAAGAGATGAAGGAGACATCAATCACGGCGATGGAGGCAAAGTCTTCTGGGGCATTCAACACCGATGTTTTGAGATGTGCTGGCGTTAGGTGCCGGATATTCGTTTTCTCAATCGGTTGTACCTGTGGATGCGTGCGGAGTTTCCACGCCAGTTGCCCGTAACCGACATCAACCGCATGGACGAATTTCGCACCGTGCTGGAGGAGGCAGTCTGTGAATCCCCCTGTTGACGCACCAACATCGAGCGCAACCCGATTGTGAACGTTTATATCAAAGGTGTGTAACGCCTTTTCTAACTTGAACCCGCCTCGGCTCACATATTTTTGTTGCTGCTGGACGACCACCTCGGCATCGGCGGGAATCCGTTGCCCCGGCTTAATTCTGGCGTTCCCGTTAACAGTCACTGCACCCGCAAGAATGAGCCGTTTCGCCTGTTCCCGACTCTCTACCAAGTTGTGTTCTACCAGAAAGGTGTCTATCCGTTGCATTTCTTAAGTTGTTCTATAGAAAGGGTTCCGTCAGCATTGCTGGAAAATCTGAATTCGGGAAAGGTATGAACTGACAAAATATTATAACGCAAACCGTCATCCGGTCTATGTCCGATTTTCAGTGGATTCCCGTTCAACCCTGCTGAATACTATCCGCGCATTCGGTGTTGATGCCCTGCGGGCTTAATATTGAACTCGCGTTGTATATAGTATCACAAGAAATTGTTAGCGGTCAAGATTTTATTCCGCTTCCTTCGGGTAAAAATGGACATCTCGTTGCGGGAATGGAATTGTAATATTGTATGCTTTAAATTTGCGCCAAATCGAAAAATGGAGATCGCTGGCAATATCAAAACGCCGAAAGGAGTCAGGAATCCACGCTAATAATTCAAAATCGAGAGAAGATTCACCAAAACTAACAAAACGCACGAAGGGGGGCGTGACGTTTTCCAAAGTAGGATTGGACTCTTTAATTACCATCGGATGCTCATGTGCCGCTTCAATCAGGGCTGTTCTCACAATCTCGACATCTGAACCATACGACACCCCGACGGGAACCCGAAGACGGAAGCGATGGCTATCGTGTGTGAGGTTATGAACGGACTCGGTAATCAACTGCGAGTTAGGAACAATAATCTCCTTTTCATCAAGCGAAACGATAACGGTTGAACGGAGATTGATACTACTCACCCTTCCAAATACGTCGACATCCATAATCTCCACGAGATCTCCAATTTTGATAGGACGCTCAAAAATAAGGATAAATCCTGAAATCAGATTCGAGGCAATATTCTGTAAACCGAAACCGATACCGATACTCAACCCACCGAAAATTATCGCCAGCGTTGTGAAACTCACGCCAACGGCACTGAGAGCCAGAAGGCTCCCAATGCTGATAAGCGTAAAATGGAAAAATCGAAGCAAGATGAACTGGGTATGTCTCGCAATTTGGAAATCTTGGAGCACCTGCCGCCTGAGCACCCATTGCAGGTATTTAGAGAGGATAAACATCCCGAAGATGATCACAAACGCATAGAATAGCCTCGCTAACGTTAAGTTACCACTATCTTCAACGGTTTCAATCGGTGATACTTCTCCAGATTCACCAATCTCGACAGCTTTTTTAGGCGGTTGGAACAACTCTGTAAGTGGGTAATGAAAAACTTTACCAAGGAAACCCGTGCTAATTCCTGCGAATCTGAAAGCCAAACCTCCTCCGACAATCACAATGATGAGAAATAGCAACGCCAGTAACCGATTTTGGATATCTTTGGATATCCGGAGACGATTGAAAAGACGCCGGAACCATCGATGTAAAGATCCTGCTACCAGCAATGTGGCGGTCAAAGTCAGGATTAACGAAACAATTTGGAAAACTTTTATGGGTTCCCCCAAAATGTTTACCGGTGTTTCAACTAAATCACGGACCTGTTGGATTAATTCATTCATTTTATTCTATCCTATCTGTCAATGGACGTTCTGGGAACTATTGGATATGCAGATACTGTGGCGGCAATTCATCGTTCTTTGGGATTAGTAGTGTCTCGCTCTTGACATAGGCAAACTCAATCTGCTCCGCGTGCCTAAACGCCTTGGAAATCCGTTCCACGATTAATGTCGAAGTGCTTTGCCGCTTCACAGCACTGACGCGATACCTGAGTTTGGCGACCACGCCGGAGGGTATAAACTCAAACCGCACGTATGGCGATTCCCCTGTTTCCTCGCAGATGTCAGCTGTCACTTCAGCCGCCTGCTCACACATAATCTGCTCGGCACGCGTTATATCTGAACGATATGTCAACCGAATAATTACCTCATCCAGAATATATTTCTCGTCTCGTGTATAGTTAATCACATTCCATCGAAAAAGATGTTGGTTCGGAATCATAACACTCCGCCCAGATTTCTCCTCCCCACCAATCGTTCCGCCAACCTGATCCAACTGTGTATACATGATCGAGATGTCCCGCACGTCACCAATAGTCGTTCCCAAGATAACCCTATCCCCAATCCGATACGGTTTCTGAAGGATAATCAACAACCACGCGGCTAAGTTCATGATCGGGTTTCGGATACCCCACCCCATCAGCGTCATTATAAACGCTAATGACAGTCCGATGATCCCAAAGACATCGGAAAAAAGAAAAATGATGAGCACACCCATCGAAAACATGAACACGTAACGCCACATAAAAAAGAAGCGGTCAGCATTCTCAGGCTTATAGGCGTGCGCCTCTGTAAACTTGCGGAGCTGCGAGGTCAGACGAAAGTAAACAATGACCGTCCCTATCCCCACCAAGACCATCCACACCACGGATATGTATTTGAAATTGAGTATCGCCTGCCAGACTTCTGAAGACATAACTACTCCTCTGAAAGACTTGCCGATAATGCGGGTTGGTCTTTCCATGAGTAAATGATTTCTGAATGTGCATAGCAGAACTCAACTCTCTTACTCCCGGAGAAGCCATGAAAAACAATTTTGACAATGTCGCTGAGACTTTTCGCACGATCCACCGGGCGCGTCTTGTAGCGTAACCGCATCATCACACCCGCATCAAACAATTCCGCACGAATAAACGGTTCTTCCGCAATCTCTTCGATGACATCCGCTGTAACGACCTTTGCTGCGTCAACCAAAAATCCGTTCTGCTAAACGTGCGATGGCTTCCAAAAACATTCTATTCCCCTTTCTTGAAGTTTGTTTGGGAGCACTAAGACTATTCGACTACGTTGTGATTCACATTTAGGAACATTATACGGCTATAACGTAACTCGCAAAATCGTCAGATACTTATAATGCCATCTCTCCGTTAACGGATCGCTATTATAAGTTAGGGAACCACTCAAACGCAGACTTAATCGGGTAGAGAGGCTGAAAGTAATCGCGGGCTCCGCCAAAAATTTATAGTTTGTGAATCCAACTTCCGGCGTGAACTTCAACAAAATATTCAGTTTCCGCCATCCTACCGACGAGAATGCCAACCATCGGAACGTTGTCGGATCAAAATTCTTTAGCACCAGGTCTTTTTGAGGTCGAATATTTTCAATGAAGGCACCGACACCACCAGATACGCGAAGTGTCCCGCGTTCATAAATCGCAGGACGGATATAACTACCGATTTGGGATGTTAGCGTGCTCCCTTTACTAATGTTACGTTCCAAATCTGTGAACGCTTCAATCCCGAAAGTGCCTATCCGAAAACCGCCTTGGGCACGCGCTTTGGCAATCTCAGAGAGCACTTCTTCTTCACTTGACGCTCGCGAACCAAAAATCCCGACCCACCCATTAATATCCTGAATCGGAACAACAGCAGTTAGGATGAGTGTCTGTGAAGTTCTGTCGCCATTTACACCGATGTCTACCGTTTTGGCATCCTGCGGCAAATCGGCGAACTGGGCATATACCGGTATTGAATAAAAAACCCCGAAAACCGCCACAATGGCGGATATATACAATTTACTGACTGAAACATTGTGGTGAATTAAAGACAATCGCATGTTTATTATATTTTTTATTCTCCTCCTTAAAAAATTTACTGTAATTAACACAGGTTGCTAACTTCGTAGCGTAGTATTATTTCAACTTTGAACTTATGGGCTGTACGGGCGAGGAGACCTCGTCCCTACGGTGAACTGACTCTAAAACTCAATCTTGATGCAATAGTAGTCTGTTAAATTGGGTTTCCTGTGAGATGAAAACTCTCACCGAGAGGCACATGTGTGCTACGACCCCTATATAAGCCAAATGCTGTTTTGAACTGCTACTCTTCAAAATTCAGAACCATTTTCTGAACTTGAAATAGAGAAACATAGCGATGCCAATGCCCACCATCACTAACAAAACAACCGGGTATCCCCATTCGGCTTCAAGTTCGGGCATGGATTTGAAATTCATCCCATAAATACCGGCGATGAAGGTCAGTGGAATAAAAAATGTCGCCACAATGGTTAGTACCTTCATGACTTCATTCATCCGATGACTCACCGCCGAGGTATAGGTATCAAACAGCCCTGAAACCGCGCTGCGAAGCGTTTCTAACGTGTGTATCACTTGCGCCAGATGGTCGTAGACATCTCGGAAATATAGAGATGTTTCTTGCGTAAATAGCGGAATTTCGTCATCTAACACATCATTGAGAACATCGCGCAGCGGAAGAATTGGTCTACGTAAAAGTAGACACTTCCTTCTCAATTCATTGATTCTCGCGAGAATTTCTGATGTCGGGTTCGTAATGGCTTCTTCCTCCACCGATTCAATTTGATCACTGAGATGTTCCAACACGATGAAGTAGTTATCAACAATAACATCTATTAACGCATACGCAAGATAATCGGACCGCATCTTTCGAAGTCTACCATTGACGTTTTTGAGTCTATTGTGAATAGGCGCGAAGAGTGATCCGGAATTTTCTTGGAGTGAAATTACAAATCTCTCGCCAATAATAAGACCGATTTGTTCCCTTGAGACCTTTAGAGATGCCCTATCAGAATCGAGATGCTTGAGGATAACAAAGACATAGTCCTCATATACCTCTATTTTGGAGAGTTGAGTAGGGCTCATCAAATCTTCAAGCACAAGCGAATTAACCCCGAAATGCTCTCCAATCTCTTCAATGATATCTGTATCATGAACGCCTTCAATGTGAATCCAAGTAACAGTCGCCGTATCTTTGAAAGGTAGACACGCCTCTACCGTTTGAACCTCTTCTTCGTGAAGGTGTTTTTCATCATAATCAGTGATGGTAATCCTAACGGGTTCTGTCCGCTCTTCACCCACATAAATAAGTGTTCCAGGCGGAAGCCCAACTTTTTGCGAATATCTTTTGAACGGATTTAACAGCGGAATTCTCAATGTATAGCCTCCCGAAAATCATACGAGTCAGTAATACTATCTGCTTGTTCTAAATTTCATTTTTTGATAATTTACTATAATTTATGACGAATAGAATCATCAAAAAGTTACATTAGCCGTAGTCCTACTGAACAATAGATTCCATTACATTTTGATCTGTGCCAAATCCGTTCGCCATCCCCATGTCCAAGATGTTGACAACCCCGTCATGTGAATTTTACAGGACTGCCATTTCCACATTGTCAAAATTTCGCCGGTAGTATTTCATGTACTGCACTTTTTTCTCAAGTGCCTCAATAACAGCGACGTTAAAATTCACTTTTTCAAACCTTTGTGCACTTCCCAACCCGCCTGGACTGAAGACATTAATCTCCATAAGTTTGTCTCCTACAATGTCCAAACCTACCAAGAACATGCCATCTTGAACTAATTTAGGGCGTACCATTTCGACGAGTTCTAAGGCGGTATCGGTAATTTCCGCCTGCCGAAGTTTCCCGCCTGCGTGAATGTTACTTCTCATGTCGCCGCCCATGCGAACCCGCCGGAAAGCCGCATATCTGCCACGGTAACGCAGCGGCAGTCCATTGAGAACGAACAAGCGCATGTCTCCCTCTGCTGCCGCGGGTAGATATTCCTGTGCGATGACATATCCATCCCTGGCGACAGCATCAATCATCTGATTGATATTCGGAAGGTCATCCGGTCTAACAAGAAAGACACTTTGTCCACCGGATCCCTGCAGCGGTTTCAATACCACTGTCCCACCTTGTTCTTGAGCAAATGTTTTGATCTCGCTTTGACTTCTCGTAATTAGGGTTCTCGGTCGCACCTCCTCAGGGAAAAGTTGGAAGTACATTTTGTTGAGTGCTTTGGCAAGTCCATTCGGGTCATTGAGCACAATGACACCGTGTCGCATTGCGACTCTCCCGAAAATGAGTCCAGCGTTTTGAGCCCAAGGTCTTGCCATCGCATCATCCGCTGGGTTGTTTCGTAGGAGCAAAATATCTAAATCATCGACCGTAATACGCTCCACTTTTGCCCGTTTGCTCTGCAGGTCATTGAAATAGGTTTGGTGGGATTTATAATTACTGCGCGGTGCCATACGAGCCGTCGCACGAATATACTCATCTGGATCGTAAGCGAGATCGCCGACTGCTATTATCCACGCCTCATGTCCCATGTTGATCGCCTGCATTGCCAGCCGAGTCGTTGTGTATCCGGCTTGTTCAGTTTCCAGATCATTGACGAGGAATCCGATTTTCATTTTTTCTCCTTTTTGATTAAACCAAGAACAGAGGCTTCTTTGCGTAACGCATTGATTTTCTCTTCTACACTTGGATTTTCCATATACCTTGGGCGTAGCGGTGCTGGTTTTAGAACCTTACGCCACTGTAATTCTTGAATGATAGGAATGTGTTCAACTGCGATTTTCCCGACAAAGAGCGGCTCAAATGCACCTCCTTTTTTTAAATAATCTAACAGCCCGATGAGTCCTCTGAGATAAACTGCATCTTTAGTTAAACCACCACTGCGATAAGTTCTCATTGTCGCAGTGAAGGCTGTTCGTTGTGTGAATGCGTAAGTCTCTGTGAGGATTCGAAAAGTCTCAATAAAAGAAGCACCATCTATTAAACAACGCACAGCGATTACGCGTCCCGCCAAAAGTCGTAGCCGCGGAAGGCTCAGACCGTCCACAAGGTATTCTGAAAGGACAGCAATGCCTTCCTGCATTTCCTCGTAACCCGCGAGTCCAGTATAGAGCATTTGGAACGGTTGGGCACGTCCGTTGAAGTAGGTGAGTATATGCGTACCGACTTCGTGCTGAATCAACGCATCTGCACGAGAAACTGGGATTCGTGCTTTTTTGCCGATGAGTAGGTTTCCGTTAGACACCATAAGTCCCGCGTAAATATCATCGCGTATCTCAACGCTCGCAGAAAATTCGGGGAATTGGTGTCGGTAGTATTGAAGTTCCTTTTCAACGCGTTTCGCAAAAGCCGTGGCATCAAGTCTAATACTCGGTTTCCTCTCACGACTCTGGGAGGGCACATAAGCTACAATTTCTTGGGCAAGTTGCAAAAGGTTATCGTTTACATCACCAAAAAGCTGCAAACTGCCGGGCAAGAATCGTGGTGTATCAACATGACTCAGCATCGTGAGTTGTATATCAAGTTCATCGCGCTTTTCTCGGAAAAGGTGTGCAAGTGTTGGGTCTTCTATCCGTTCTAACCCAATATTCCAAAGTTTACGCTTGAGCAGTGCAGGATCAAAAGCACGTGGACGGTAATAAAAAACCGGTGTCCGTTCAAAATGTGAACGTCTAAATGATGCATACGCGTCTTCTGTATTGATCGGTGTTACCTGTAGCAGAAAACCAAATGCATTACTGATTTCTGCGAGCTGTTTGTCTACTTCCCAAACCGCCTTAACAACTGCCCGACGTCCCAAAACATGAAAATGTGCAGGGCGATGCGTCGTTTCTGC
This sequence comes from Candidatus Poribacteria bacterium, assembly GCA_009839745.1. Taxonomy (NCBI): domain Bacteria; phylum Candidatus Poribacteria; species Candidatus Poribacteria bacterium. The sequence continues at coordinate 24,836 of VXPE01000117.1, read as the reverse complement.
TCGTGAGAACTGAAAAAAGGTTTTCTGCAACGCCCCAGTGATTTCACGCGCGAGTGCCCGTCGAATTATCGGAAAAACTTCATCCGTTTCAGGTGAGCGATAGATAGGAGACACCTCAAGACCGATTATAGCACATCCTATTTCCTTGCAAACTTGGGTTGGCAACAGGGCAGGTAAACCGGAGGGGGCTATTTTCCGATGCCGCGTCATTTTGACCACAGCTTCCTGTTTGCGAACGCGAACACGGCGAAGTGCCTCCGCGAGTGTCTCAACGGTTCCAAAGGGACTCACGGTTGATTGTGTTGCAATCCGGAATTCGGGTACCCGCGTGAGTTGAGCGGAATCGTTGCCGTCCTCATTTTTCTTTCCGCTCCAGATCTCCAAAATCAGAAAAGCCCCAAACTCACGGGATAATGTTCGGGCAATATTCTGGATAAGTTCGGATAGACTCGCACCCATTCGACTGTCCCCTGAAGCAATTAAGTAGGACGGTTGACCCATAACAAGACGCTCCGTGCCAGTATCTTTATACTTTGGTGGATACCGATAGACACACAGAAATGGCAATTGCCGATCAATATGCAACCGTCCACGATCCGGGAGAGTCCGACGAACCGCCTTGTTTTCTGCAAGTCGATCACAAACTGTCCTAATGAATCGATCACTGATAATTTTAGGAGATACCTTGGGTTGATCTGCCATCTTGCTAATTTTTCCTCGGGTTTTATATTTTTTTCTCGGCTCTATTCAATATGTCAATTTCTTCTTCTACACCTAACAGTGTGGATTGTAAAGCATGTTGAATCGTGTTGATTCCCATCATATCTGGCTCACCTGTCCACTCATCCATGAAGAATTTTTTGAATTCGATGGCAATCGCACAACCAGAATTTGGAAACGATTCATGAATCCATCGTGCGAACTGTCCACCTCGGAATTTGACATTTTCTCTGACATCGAGATGTCTCCCCATAAAGTCAAAAGCCCGAAGGTCTGCCATGAAACGCTGAATCAGCGGAGTCCACTTCTCGTTAACCACCGTCCCTGTGCCAATATTAACTTCTGGATTCTCTTCTTGCTCCGCCGGTGGGGCATTACGACCGTCGCGACGATGATTGTACGAATGTAGATCAAAAACAACAAAATGTCCAAAGTGCCGCGCAATATCTGTCAATAGGTTGTGGACTTCCGAATAGAAGGCATCGTATCCTGCTAAGGACCTGCTGATCAGTTGTTCATCCGGACGCTCTTGCCAAACACGGAGTCCCCAAGCATCCTCCGGTCTAATATAAACGGCTTTCTCACGCGGACGATTCAGATCTACCTCAAAGCGGGATTGTGAGCCTATAATCCGTGTTTCTGCGACCTCAGTCCAGATGGCAGTAAAGGGATCCTCTTCTCTGAGCCTTTCTGCATCGGTTAAAGCCAGAATTCTCGAGACTTCCTCACGCACGTGATGTCCATCATGAATCGCTGCTGCTACAACGGGACTGTGGCCCTTTGTTATTCCCCATATCGTTGGTGTGCTTAGGTTAATCAATGACAATCTCCTCAATTGAATGGACGAACAGTACGTCGTTCACGCCTTCGTAAGATAGTAACGTTTGGGCTAATTCCTCAGAATTAAGGCGTTCCTCTGTTAAACCCGCGATAACCAGGTCAGCCTGAAAAGAGCGTTGCGCCACCTCTTTTTCCAAAACCTCTGGGCTGTTATAGGAAATAGAGGTCACATTCTGCCTTGAAATCGGGATCCGACCCTCCTCCATCAGTGTCGAGAGTTCGTCAGCCTCACGTTCAGCGTCTCTTGCCTCGGAGCAGGCGAACAGTTGGATCTCAGCACGTTTCCACTCCGGATGTCCCACAATGATATATGCAAGCAGCAGCATCAGGGGTGCATTCTTCAAGTTATCCTCTGTCACCCACACATGGATCGAGGCGCGATACCCGAATCGATATTCTGTTGATCGCAGGATCAAGACGTTGGACATTAAGCTCGCTGCGAGACGCGCGCCTTGTTTAACTTCTTCGAACTCCTCAGGACTCTCACCTTTAAACTCAAGGAGGACACAGTTGTTTGGTAAGCCAGAAATCCCAGGCATCTGTAGTATTTGCGCCATAGCAAGTGGAAACGTCGGGCAAATTACGGAATCAACGAAGATACCTGCTTTACTCATCTCCGCTCGCTGAATCAACCCGTCAACCTGGCTACGCGCTTCTCTATCGCTGGTAAACGAATAATCAACAGGCAGGAACTGCATAAACTGACCGAATCCGTGTCGGTGGCAAATCCAACGGAGTAAGTCAAAATGACCCAGCCGACGTTCTCCGAATCGAGTTATAGCGATAATCGAAGGACGCCATCCCCCTTCTGATGTAATGACGCGATTCTTCTGCAGAGTCGTCTGCAACCACCGAGTTAATTGAAACATCGTTCCTTGGAAGATCGCTGTCAAATCGCGTTGGCCTCTACTGCTGCGGCGAAGCCCCAGATAAGTGATCGCCATGAGAAAAATTGAGATGAACGCGTATAGGGCACTTATTTGAATCATCATCAATCCACACATCATAGTTCCGAGCAGAGACAGGTACCACCGAGAATGGAAAGTCGGGCGATAGGACGGATTACCCGCGAAGTGCTCAAGAAATGAAACAGCACAGAGTGCTCCGTACATTACCATGAAGAACATACTGAGGATCTGCGCGATAAAATCCACACCGCCTACGACAGTGAACACTATAGCGATTGCGCCTGATACACACGTCGCGTATACGGGTTCTTCATTCTTTCCGAACCCTTTTTCCATGAGGCGGTTCAGCTTCGGAATCGGCAGTACATTGTCACGAGCAAGTGCCTGCAGTGTTCGGGGCGCCACGAGGATTGAGCCGAGAGCGGATGAGAGCGCAGCGGCTCCCAACCCAATATAGATAGCCGGTCCCCATAAGGAAATCTGTGCCATGATAAACTGATCACCGGCGAGTGCCTCCGGTGTCGCACTCTGACACAATTTAAAGGCAACAAAAATATAGACCACCATACCTGTGAGTGTCGCCGCAATCGTGCCAAGGGGTATGCTTCTCTGAGGGTTTTTCAAGTCCCCGGAGAGTCCCAAACCCGCAATCATCCCAGTGAAGGCGGGAAAACAGGTCGCGAAAACCGTACCGAAGCTATCGCCGTTTTCAATGCGCGCCGTAATATTCAGACCATCGGGCTGTATGGATTCAGGCCCCTGACCCAAAAAAAAAGTTGCTATCGATGCAGCAAGGATGGCACTGATACCCCAGAGTGCCGACACCCCTATATCCGCGCCCTTCGTTAACATGAGTGCGATGAGCAATACGGTACACGGGACACTCACCCAACGTGGGTCAAGACCCAACTCATAGGTGTCTAAGATCCACTGATAGATGGGGACAAAAGCCTCGGCAAATGCTACCATATAGAAAGCGACCGAGATCGCTTGGGAAAAATACAGGGCAAGTCCGATCGCGCCTCCAATGCTCGTGCCAAAGGAGCGGCTCACAATATAATAGGCACCCCCGCCTGCCACACGGCGATTGGTTGCAATTTCCGATACTGCTAACACTGTCGGAATCGTAACCAAATGCCCGAGGAGGATAATAATGAGGCTACCCCAGAGTCCGACATTCGCGATAGCATAACCGAAGCGTAAAAAGAGAATGGCACCCAAGATCGTTGTGATTGAAGTCAGAAACACTGGAGCCGTCCCAAAGCCGTGACCTCGTTGAGATGGCACAGTTTTGGATCCAGATTGTTGTTTGCTCTTTGAAAACATTATGCGTTTTCCTCTCGTTTGAATGTAAGTCGGAATATCAACAGATACTTGTAGTGCCATTTCCCTGTCAGTAGTTTGCTATCACAAAACTACTGACTCGCCTGATTCTCAATAGATGCCATTACATTTTGAAGTGAAGTCAGCAGCTCGGATAAAAAATCCTGCGGTGGCACCAGTATAATTTCAATTCTCCGGTTTTTCGCTTTCGCCTCGGGTGTGTCGGCAGCGTCTATCGGTTGATAGAAAGCATATCCTGTTGCCGCCAAACGTTGGGCCTTAATGCCCGCATGCTCCTGGAGGTATTTAACAGCAGCGATTGCCCGCTCGGTTGACAGATTCCAATTTCGTAACGCTGATCCTCCTATCGGCGCGTCATCGGTATGTCCTTCAACCCGCACGGCGTAATCCAGATAGTTCGTGCTGAGCAAGACTTCCGCAGCGATCGCCTCAAGGAGTGTTTTTCCTTCTGGACTTAAAGTCGCCTTCCCAGTTTCGAACAGGATTTTCCCTTTGACATCAAGCTTCAGGCGTCCTGCGTCATCCAATACCGCACCGACTGAATCTTTAAATTTCGCTTGGATAGCGGCGATTGAACGTTGCGATTGGATACGAATCTGTTGGAGTTCAAACTCGATTTCGGCTAATTTTGCCCGAAGGCCCTCTTTTTCGCTTTCAAGTGAGCGTTTTTCCTGTCTAAGCGCATTACGTTCGGCAGCGATTTTTTGGGAGGCTTCACTGGCGTTTTGCAATATTTCTTGGGTCTGATTGAGGTCTAAACGTGCTGCTTCAAGTATACTTTGAGTTTCTCCCAACCGTTTTTTAAGATCGGTTTTCTCGCTTTCCACAGTTTGCAAAGTCCGTTCGGTGGACACTAACTCAACCTGAACCTGCCCAAGTTTCTTTGAAGCTGCATAGAGTAGAATACCCAGAACAATAATCGCAAATACACCGACCCAAGTAGATACAATTCCAAGAACATTTTTTTTCACGTTCAAATTTCTCCTTGAAAAAGGTTAGGGAGGTACGAGAAACCGCATGTCCTCAATACCTCCATACCTAACGTGAGTTTGAAAATAAATCTGTAGGTGTTTTTGCTTGGGTGTTTCCCCAGGTAGAGCGGTAAAACGACCGAAAAAACGCAAAATATGGGCAGATACACCCTTTTTCAAACGACTTTTTAACGAAATAGCAGTAGCGAAATCCGACATCCCACTTTTATCAAACTCACGTTAATTTACTTTTGGTAAACATACCGTATAGAGTTAACTTCGCAAAAAAGGACCAAAAGTTTTCCATCGGACGTATACGTACTTATCGAAGGCTTCGCGTTTCCATCAATAAACCAATGAATCGTTCCCTGTCTGTTGGTATACGGTTCAATCAATTGGTACGAACCCGCTAAAAATTGATTTCCGTTCTCAAATTCTTGGATAAACGTTGTTTCAGTAAGGCGCAGTGTTCCAGCACCTTCAACAAGTTTACCGTCTATCTCAGTCCGACATTATGTACCCCTTTTAAAAATCGAACGCCAGTTGAGCGAGAGTTTGCTACGTGTCTACAAGATATACTTGAGCAAGAACCGTGCCAATCTCCTGAATCCTTTGAATCATCATTGGATATTTTCCGTTTTACATACCGTATGACCTTGTAACGTCAGGGTTTCTAACCGAAAGCCTACGCTAAATCCGATAGATTTCCTATTTCGTGGTTTCTGGAAAAACCCCAAAATATTTATGCCCCTTGCTAAATTTTTTTGTTTTTACAAAAATTCTTACAAACAAAAATAGCCCACAACATGCTAAGCACGTGCAGGCGTGAAAAAACCGCAATAGCAATAAGTGCCACCGCGGTTTTGTATCAGTTTTCTGTCGATTCTATGATGTTTTTATTTTCTTTCTTCAGTGTTTTCCTCGGCTAAAGCACAATACTTGTCCAAGGTAGGCACAGATATTTGGAGACTTTTTGCAATATCCCGTTTTGAACAGTGAGAACTTTCTGATCGGTATCTCATAAGGGTAACATGAGAGGTTATTTCGGACATTGTTCCGGTCTGGATTAACTCCCAGAATCTGTTTTTATCGTCTTCAGGTATTATATGTGAGTTCCCATTGAATTCTTTCGAATTTTCTGCTCCGACACGAATTGCGTCTGATAATCCTGCCGAGTTTGCATCATGCTCATTTAACATTTCCACGGCTATTTCCACATCCTCCTTTTTCAATTCTTCACCTTCAGTCAAGATAATTGCGGTCTCTATTACATTTCTGAGTTCGCGCGCGTTACCGTACCAATCGACATTTTGGAGATAGTTAATTGCCTCAGGCGTTATACTGTTAATTGATCTGTTATGTTCACTGCTTAATTGCGAGATGAAATTGAAAGCTAAAGGTCCTATGTCTGAACGTCGATGGCGGAGCGGCGGAATCTGAATGCGAAAGAGATTAATTCGATAATAGAGGTCTTCTCTAAATTTTTTTTCGTTGACCGCAGTTTTAAGGTTAACATTTGTCGCTGCAATAACTCGGACATCCACTTTGATTGTTTTTTCCCCGCCGACCGGAGAGAATTCTCGTCCCTCCAAGACACGGAGAAAATTCGCTTGGGCACCAAGCGGCATTTCCGCTACCTCATCCAAAAACAACGTGCCTCGATTCGCTTGTTCAAACACCCCGCGATGCTGCCGAAGAGCCGTGGTAAAGGCTCCTTTTTCGTGTCCAAAGAGCTCACTTTGAATGAGTTCCGGTGGAATCGCACTACAGTTCATGATTTTGAACGGAGCCTTTCTACGCGGACTGCTATCGTGAATTGCTTGCGCGACGACTTCTTTGCCAACTCCCGTTTCACCTGTGATGAGGACAGTCGCCTTTGTAGGAGCAACTCGCTTAACATATCGGAAGACCGCTTGCATCTGAGCAGATTCGGAGATAATATCCCTGGTAACGCCGTGTGCCTGCGTTGCGGTTCTCTCAATCATTTTGTTTTCCCTTGTCTTTTTGGCGGGTAATCGCTTCAATAAGCATTACTGATTGGAGAAATCACTTGTTTGCTACGATGATAGGTGAAATTACAAAGTTTCGCCGTACTCTATGAGAGCTTGTGAGAAATCGCCTCTTTTACCCAAGAGGAATGCCTTCTCACGTCGGTGTTTTTTGTCTTGTGGGTTGACATCGCGTTTGGATGCCAACCGTTGAATTTCGTCGTCTAAACTGACGCGAAACTCGCTCATTTTTAGACTCGTCTGTTTCCGTTCAATACAGTCTTGTAATCTTTCTCGAAACCATAAAGAAGGCAAAACGCTTCGGAGCGTGCCTGCATAGGGCTGGCGATCCCCTTCAATCGCTAAACAGAACTCGCGTAGTTGTCCCGAAAAACCCTGTATATTCGCCGAAATCTCCTCATCTCCGCCACCCATTCGGAAAGTGTTCTCGTTAGCAAAATACCGCCACGTTTGCAGATCGCTCCAGATATGGGAAGTTCTCCCGGTAATTTCGATGGTATGGTAGGAGTCGTTGCCCCACTGACGATTAGAAGTCTGGCAGAAGGTGCAAAGTGCTCCCTGCGGAAATCTGATAGTACTGCTTATGTTGGGTGCCCCAGTTTTGGAAGCCATCACAGTCACTTCCTCAGGTAGCACAGTATATTCCACAAAGAGGCGACGGGCTATCTCAAAAACAATCTGAAAATGCGGCGCTCCCAATTTCAACAGATCGTTTAAATATGGCACCCGCCCGATTCCAAGTAAGAATCGCATGTCTTGAATCACGCCAAACTCGGCATCGCTTACGATACGTAAGAGTTCCTGAACGCATCTACCGAATATAAACCGTGTCCCCGTCATAACAAGCCGGTTATATTTTTCAGAGGCTGCGGCAAGGTGCAGTCCGTCTGCTAAAGAATTGAGGGGAGCTGGAGATAAGACATTGACACCCGCAGCAAGTGCAGATTCAATGAGTTGAGCAATAGGCACGCTTGCGGTTTCATCTGAGATAATAATGACGCCTTCCAATTTCGGTCTCGCTGTGGTGAACATTTCTTCAGGACTGTCAAAGAAATCACACTCAAGAAACGATGCAAATTCCTCAACACGCGCACGATTTTCGGGAATAGCACTGGAACTCGCAATGCAGTTCACGCGCAATTGGATAGGGTACAAAGCCTGAAAAAATCCCGGTTGACTCTGCTCCCCAGAGTAAACGACACCGATCCTCATAGTGCCCCCCCATAATCGTAATACCTCTTCAAGTCCTCTATTTCAGATAGGCGTTCGTTTACTGCTGAGATCTCAGTTTGAGCCCATTGGTTAATAGCGTTGCTTATTTCTTTGATGACCATCTCGTAGGGGGATTGAATCTCGGTTTCTGTCTTAGAAAGGAGTTTCGATATCTCTTGGGTAGGCTTTTTTAGAACGGTGAGGCACCCTACCTGAAATTCAAGCAAGTTCCTGAGACGAAGCGTTAGCGCGAGCGTCCCCCACCATTTGCTGTTCACTTCCTCAACCAATTGAACGCCGCCAATCAACGGGCGCGATAGTGGATTGTCCTCTTCAGGTAGGCACAAGACATCGACTGCCGCAGCGATAGTGAGGTTTTGGAGTCCTTCCCAATATTCGTTTCCGCTCCATACATCGACGACAGTAAAGTTATAAGTCTGCCCTATCGCACGACAGAACACCTCATGTTGCACCAAATTCGCAGCGTCTCTGTCAACTAAAAGGTCCAAGGCAATGGCATAAACGCTCTGCCCATAAGGAACCGAGTCGTTAATACGGGTTGTATTTATCACCGCTAAGTTGGGACCCGACCTTGGAACCCGTAACCTTGCCGAATAGGTCGCTGAATCGTAGTATTTTATGAAATCTTCTCTTGTAATCTTTACCACATCCCTTCAAGATTGGTTTAAGACACCGCTTCAATGATGATATTGCAACAGTCAGCAGCAAGCCAAGAATCGCTTCTATTGGAGCATCGCTTGCGCCGTGCGAACAACGGCATCCGCATCGCATTGACAGAGGGCATAGAGATGCTGGATATCGCCGTGCTCAATAAATTCATCTGGGATACCGAGATTTTTGATCTGCACGTCTTTGAGACCTGCTGCAGCAATCGCCTCCAAAACGGCACTACCGAAACCGCCCATTATCACGCCATCTTCAATCGTAATTACCTTACCGATCCGTTCTGCGAGCGGAAGAATTGTCTCGGTGTCCAAAGGCTTGACAAACCGTGCGTTAATAACCGCTGCTGAGATTCCAGAGTCCGCTAACGTTTGTGCCGCTTCAAGGGCAGGATAGACGCGGTTGCCGACGGCAATCACGAGCACATCCTCACCCTCTCTAACGATCTCACTTTTTCCAATCGGTAGCACTTGCGGTTCTGAAGTCATTTTCACCCCCATACCGGTGCCACGCGGGTAACGGAAGGCAATGGGACCCTCTTGATACGACACAGCCGTCTTCACCATAGACTGGAGTTCGTTTTCATCTTTGGGTGCCATGACAACCATATTTGGAATAGAGCGGAGGAAAGCGAAATCGAAAACGCCGTGATGTGTTGGACCGTCTGCCCCGACAAGTCCGGCTCTGTCCAATGCAAAAACAACCGGAAGGTTTTGGATGCACACGTCGTGTAAAACCTGATCGTAACTCCGCTGGAGGAAGGTAGAATAGATAGCGGCAACGGGACGCATGCCCTGTGTCGCAAGTCCACCCGCGAACGTAACCGCACACTGTTCCGCCAAGCCGATGTCAAAGCATCGACTCGGAAATGCGCTCGCAAACTTGTCCAGCCCCGTCCCGCCAAGCATTGCTGCCGTCACACCCACGATCCGTGCATCGCGTTTCGCCAATTCAATCAACGTTTTGCTGAACACTTCCGTATACGTCGGGGTTTCAGGTTTCGGTTTAGTTGTCTTTCCTGTTTTCAGATTGAAGGGACCACTGACACTATAGAACCCGACCGGATCTTCTTCCGCCGGCGTATAACCGCGTCCCTTTTCGGTTACGACATGCAGTAAAATAGGGCCCGTGAGACTGCGGATACCCGTCAAAACGGGTATCAATGCCTCTAAATCGTTACCATCAAGCGGACCGAAGTAGCGGAATCCGAATTCTTCAAACAGCGTGCCGGGTTTCAATGATGCCTCAATCTTCCGCGCTATCTGCTTGGCATCCTCTGAAATCAGGTTCATCAACCCCTTCGCACCAGAGCGTAGGAGGTTATATTGTGGTGAACTCGTGAGTTTATGAAAATGTTTAGAGAATGCCCCGACGGTTGCTGAAATGGACATGTTGTTGTCATTGAGAATGACGGTCATATCGTTCCTAAAGTCCCCGGCGGTGTTCAAGGCTTCAAATGCCATCCCACCTGTTAACCCGCCATCTCCGATGACAGCCACGACTTTGTAATGCTCATTGATAAGGTCTCTGGCGGTGGCAATCCCCAAAGCCGCGGCGATAGAAGTGCTGGAGTGTCCCGCACCAAAGACATCGTATTCACTCTCCGCTCTACTGAGGAATCCACTGATGCCCCCGCTTTGTCGGAGCGTTGGGAACGCGTCACGCCTGCCGGTGAGCAGTTTATGCGGATACGCCTGATGCCCGATGTCCCAGACGACTTTGTCGCGCGGTGTGTCATACACTTTGTGCAAAGCTATTGCCAGTTCGACTGTCCCGAAGTTCGGGGCAAAATGTCCCGGATGTTCAGAGAGCACCGCCAATAGATAGGCGCGCATCTCTTCAGCAAGCACTTTCAGTTCCTCAAGTTCAAGTTTTTTTAAATCTGCTGGGGTGTTAACTTTTTCTAAGAACATATTTTTAACTACGGGCTTCTGGTCGGTGTTTCCGTTGTCAACACCGATATAAAATTGGTTAAAGAACCAGTTTTAGGTTTGAAAAAATTTCTCAACGATTATAAATCTGCAAGGACAACGGACGCAGCAGCTCAGACGCAATCGTTAAGAATCTGTTTTGAGAACGTTTTCTACCCGCTGTTCAGCACTTTCGAGCATCTGTCTACACGATGAGATCAAACCGATGCCTTCTTCAAAGAGTTTAAGGGAATCCTCAAGCGGTAATTCGTTCCCCTCTTCAAGGTGTTCAACAATTTGTGTGAGTTTTTTAAGTTTTTCTTCAAATGTCATCTTTTACTATGGACTCCTTTTTAGGCACCAATTTACGCGGAGCGGATTCGCTGGCATCCTTCAGACTTAACCAGATACCATCGTGGAACGTAGTGGAACGATGCCCAGATTTAATAGTTTAAAAATCCTCAACGCGGCAGGCGAGATGTCCATCCGCGAGTTGAATCTCCACCCTATCGCCTATCGACACCTGTTCAGCCGAGGTGAGTACCGCTCCATCTGTTTTCCGACTGATACTATACCCCCGTTTCAACGTGGCTAACGGACTCAGTGCGTTTAAGCGTTGCGCAAATGTGTGAAGATCGCGTTCACCATTAGCGAGTTTCTGTCCTACAGCACTCCGACACGCAAGGTCCAAAGTATCTAATGTTTGGTGAAGTTGATAAATTGCGTCCTTTCGCCGTGTCGGTGAGAACCGTGTCTCAAGGTCTTGGAGCCGTGTTTTGAGTGTGTCAAATCGGTCATTTATGATTCTACGCAGCCAGGTGTCGTATCCCTTCAATTGTGTGAGAAGTTCACCCTGATCTGGAACGATATGTTCAACTGCTGCCGAAGGGGTCGGTGCCCGGTGATCCGCCACCATATCGGCGATGGTAAAATCTGTTTCATGCCCGACAGCGGAAACCACTGGTATTGCAGACGCGAAAATCGCACGCGCAACGACTTCCTCGTTGAACGCCCAGAGATCCTCAATGGAACCCCCACCGCGCCCCACAATTAACACATCTATGTCGCCCCGTTGGTTCATCGCTTGTAGCGCATGGACGATCCCTTCTGCCGCGCCATCGCCTTGAACAAGCGTCGGGTGTAGGAACACTTCAGCTAATGGATACCGTTTACGAAGTTGTTGACAGATATCCTGAAACGCCGCTCCCGTCGCAGACGTTATCACGCCGATTTTTAAGGGGAAGACCGGCAACGGTTTTTTGTGATGTTCCGCAAACAACCCTTCATCTGCCAGCTGCTGTTTCAAATCTTCAAAGGCTCTTTGCAACGCGCCAATCCCAAGCGGTTCTACCTTATTGGCGTTAATCTGATACTGTCCTCTGGCAGGATAAAGATTCAGTCGCCCTTGCACGAGCACCTCTTCCCCGTCCTTCAGCACAAATCTGAGACCTGCGGCACTGCTCCGAAACATAATAACTTGGATTTGGCTTCTGTCATCCTTGAGCGTGAAGTAGATATGCCCAGCACCAGATCGACTGTAATTCGACACCTGTCCCTGAACCCATACATTTTGCAGGTGTGGCTGCTGTTCTATCAGATTTTTCAACAGATCTGTTATTTCACTGACACTGTGAACAGTCCGTGTTGCCATGGGTATTTCTAATTGCATAATAGTTTTCAATTAATATTGCGCTTGCAACGGCACGATACTCACTGCCAACCCCGTTTCTGCGTCGAGTTCTATCTCGGCACCGCAGAGTTTGACGTTCTTTGAAGCGACAGTGAATCGGGTGGGCATCATCGTCAGAAACCGTTCCAGCGCATCGTCAATTCTTGTGCCAATCACCGAGTCATAGGGTCCCGTCATGCCGACATCTGTAATGTAAGCCGTGCCTTGTGGCAGGACGCGGGCATCTGCTGTCTGAACGTGCGTATGCGTGCCGACCACTGCCCCTACTCTGCCATCTGCGTGCCAGCCCATCGCAATCTTTTCAGAGGTCGCCTCCGCATGAAAGTCGAGGAGGATATAGGGGGTCACCGCTTTCACTTCAGGTAAAATCGAATTGAGCGCATGAAACGGGTTGGTGTAAGGATTCATGAAAATTTGTCCGGCGAGATTGATAACACCGAGTTGCGTTTCTCCGTCATTGGATGTAACGATGGTTACACCTCGCCCAGCGACCTCGGTCGGATAGTTCGCAGGACGTATCAATTGCGGCGTTGTATCTATAAAGTGGAAAATATCTCTGTTATCCCAGACATGGTTTCCAGTTGTAATCGCGGCAACCCCGGAAGCCAAAAGTTGGTCAACGATGTCAAACGTTAACCCTTTCCCCCCAGCTGTATTCTCTCCATTTGCAACGATAAAGTCGTATTTGTGACGATGTTCTTCCAAAAACCTCACTGTTGCTGATCTGCCCGGTCTGCCAACTATATCCCCGATAAACAATATTTTCATATTTTTAATGTTCCCTGCGGTTCGGTCAGGTCGATCTCAAATTTGACGTTCCTTTCCGTATATCCGCCCTCCATTTCATTACGGGCTATGCGCCCTTTAAACAAACCCGTAGCCTGCAACATCGGCGCAGGCGGATATACGGAAAGACCCTTTATGCATCAAACCCACCTGACCGAACCACAAGGTAAAATTAAAAATCCGCAAGCGTAAAAACGGCTGCGAACGAACACCCGATCTCATTAATTTTCGCCGCGCCCCCTGCTTGGCGATCAATGGCTGCTATAACGTGTTCCACCGTATATCCCGCTGCTCGGATCTGTTCAATCGATGTGCAGACCTGTCCCGCAGTCGTAATTACATCTTCTATCACAACAAGTTTGCTGCCTTCCTTAACGCCACCTTCAATAAGATTACAAGTGCCATACGTTTTTGCTTCCTTCCGCACGTAAAAACAGGGCACTCCGGTTTGCAACGAGAGGGCAGTTGCGAGTGGGACACCCCCCAATTCTAAACCTGCTAAACCGTCACATTCGGAAACCGGTAGGAGTTTCGCCATCTCTGCAGCAATCGCAGTGAGAAGTCTCGGATCGCTTTCGAACCGGTATTTGTCCCAATAGAAGTTGCTGATATTTCCTGAGCGGAGCACGAATTCACCTGTAAGATATGAAACCGCGTGTATCTGTTCCGCAAGTTCTGTTTTTGTCATATTTTATAGTTACCAGTTACCGGTTGCCAGTTGTCGGAAGAATGGTTGTCGGTGTGTTCCGCTTCGCTCCACTTTCGGTTGTAGGTACGTTCGCTGCGCTCGCTTTAAGTTATTGGTTATTGGTTATAAGTTAAGAGTCTCTCACTAAACGATAACCTCTTAACTTACAACCTAAAGGTTTTTCGGAGAAAAACCGAACCGATAACTGACAACCATTAAAACACTTCAATATGCGCGGTATCCTCCGCCACCACTTCCCCGATAACAGCTGCCTCTGGGCAATCCGCGGCATGGAGGTCGGCTATCGCGGCATCGGCGTTCTCGGCAGGAAGTGAGAATAACAGACCGCCAGACGTTTCCGCCTCCATCAAAATATGCCGCATCGCCTCACTCTCCGTGTGGAAGGTAACCTTATCGACGAGGAACGACATATTCGCAAGGTAGGCTTGCGTGTAAGTGTCTTGGGCAACGAGTGCGGGGGCATCGGCGAAGTATGGCACTGCACTGCTATCAATCTTGAGGCGAACATCGTTACCGGCTGCCATCTCCGAGGCATGCCCCAGCAAGCCGTATCCTGTAACATCTGTGCACGCACTCGCCCCGTGCTTCAGCATGACAGATGCTGCGGAGGCATTGAGTCGAGTCATGGATTCAACGAGTTGTGGTAAGACGGCATCGCTGATTTTATCGAATTTCAGCCCTGTGGTGAGAATACCGATACCGAGGTTTTTCGTGAGGATAAGCACTTCACCCGGACGCGCCCCGTAGTTCTTGACGAATTTCTCCGGATGCACGATCCCCGTGACCGCGAGTCCATACATCAACTCTGGGGCATCCACGGTATGCCCTCCCACAAGTGCTGCGCCCGCTTCAATAGCCTTTTCGGTCCCGCCTTGGACGATGTCGCCGAGGATAGACAGGTCCAAATCAGCCTTGGGCCAACACGTGATGTTCAACGCGGTTTTCGGCACGCCGCCCATGCTGTAGACATCACTCAACGAGTTCGTCGCAGCGATTGCACCGAAGGTATACGGGTCGTCCACGATAGGCGTGAAATAGTCCACCGTGTTAACGAGCGCGAGTTCCTCAGAAATACGATAGATCCCGGCATCATCGGAGGTTTCAGTCCCGACAAGTAGGTTCGGATCCGTAGATTTCGGGATTTTCCCTAAAATGTGTGCAAGCTCACCCGGAGCGAGTTTTGACGCTCACCCGGCACATTTGACGGTCGCGGTGAGCCGGATTTTCTCTTCTGTCATTTTTTTTACTATCCCCTAACGGGTTCGGTCAGCTCCGACAAAACAGATTTCACATACGCCACACTCCGACCATCTTGGTGGAACTGGTCGCCGTCGCGTATCCCTTCGATTGCCAGATACCCTTCGTAGTTGACCTCTAACAACGCCGCAATCGCGAAGCGGTAGTCGATTTCACCGTCAGGCAACGGGGCTTGGACGTAGATAGCGGTTTCCAGATTCGGGATATGCACACGATAGAGACTCTTGCAATGCCAATAGTTGACGTGTTGCGCAAGCGCGACGATCGCATCTTCGCATGATTCCTCTGGAATATCGTAAGTCCAATAGATGTTGCCTAAGTCCGGGTTCACACCCACATTGGGTGCATCGATTAATTCTAACAGATGCAATGCCGACCAACTGTTATCCACAATCGAGTTTTGATGGATTTCTATGGAGATCTCTACCCCTTGATCCGCGGCGATACCAGCGACTTCGCTGACGGCTTTCGCAGTGCGTTCATAATCCACGGCACTCGCGAGACGGCTTGACCCTTGCGAGACGGATTCACCCCGATACGTGCCTTTACCGTTCGGGTCGCGGGGTGGCGTGGTAACCGTGGAATTCACAACGCCGGCACCGACATTCGCGGCGAAATTCACAGCGTTTATCATACTTTGCTTGTTCGCAGCAGCAACACGCGGGTGCGCGGCACCACCACCGCCACGGATCGCAACGCATGGCATACCGGCACCTTCAAGCTCCAAACGGAGGGCCTTGGTTTCGGCTTCAGGGAGGTTCATCGCGGGAAGTTCAATCCCGTCGAACCCAATCGCTTTGGCATGATCCAAAAATCGTCGTCGATCTGTTGCATCGGTGGGTAACTCGCCACCGTTGTAGGGATACGAGGCACATCGTCTAAAAGCGTAGGCAATTTTCATTGAGTCTCTCCTTCAAATAGGTATGCTACAGCCTGCTGAAACTGGTGAAAGAGTTGAGGATTCACAGCCTCTATTGCTGCGGGTGTCTTCCGAGCCTCGGACGCTTGTTGAGGCACGGGGTCATTTCCATCGGATTCGGTGTTCACATCGCTGTCGTGTTTAGACAGTTTAGCACGGACGACACTTTTTTGTAAAGATGCGTCTCGATCAGCGATGGCACCGAGGATACTGCGGTAATACCACGCCTGATCCTCAACCCCGCCGTGGAACCGCTCCCAGACGGCATCGCCGATGACATCATATTCTGAAATAATAGTGCGTAGGTTATGGAGTTTGTCGGCACATGTTACGGTGCAAACTTCGGGGCTTGCAGTGCGTAACGCCTCAATCCGTTCGGTCTTGCGTGCTCGCCATCGCAACGCTTTGTTCTCCGAACACCCGTCAACGATGGCTGCGATAGAATCACCAAAGCGTTCCCGAATGAATTCCAGCGTCAGATCGGTGTCTTCAACGGTGTCGTGCAGGATACCGCCAATAATCACGGCTTCGGTGCATCCTGCTTCCATTAAAATAAGACCGACGGCGTAGGGGTGTGTGATATAGGGCGTGCGCGTGCCTTTCCGATATTGCCCTTGATGGGCTTCAGCGGCGACTTCTATGGCTTCTTCGATTTGGTTTTTGCGGGTACCGTTCTGCGTCATGCTTTCCAATCGTGCTTGTAATTGTCTTATCGTGCCGGTAAAAAATAAGAGACTTAAAGATTGTTAAATGATACACTATTTCCACTGTATCCGTCAAGACTTTTTTGGGTGATTTGGGTTATAAGTTATAGGTTATAAGTTGTAAGTTAGGCCTTATAGCAGTTGGGAAGGTTTAGCACGACACAAGCACTCTTAACTTATAACCATAAACCAACAACTAAAAAGGAACATATATTGCAGAATTTCAGAAACTTATCGCGTGAAGAAAATGCTTATCGCTCTACTAAAGCGTATCAGAGCTAGTAAGAACCAATAACTTATAACCCATAACCTACACCCAATTGAGGTAACATCATGACAACACTTGCTATCGCCGGAATCATGCACGAATCCAACACATTTAGCGGCACCCCCACCGATGCTGCTGCGTTCTCTCAAACCCATGCGAATAATATAATAAAAACCTGGGGAGAAGCACATCACGAAATAAGTGGATTTATTCAAGGCGCGACGCAGTACGATTATACGATTTATCCGACGTTCATGGCGACTGCAATGCCCGCAGGCCCAGTAACAGACGATGTCTTCGACCGCATGACCGAGATGTTGATCCAGCACCTCAAAGCCGCGCCGAAACATGAAGGGATCCTCCTCGCTCTGCACGGCGCGATGGTCGTTGAAAGTTATCCCGATGGTGATGGTGAGGTTTTACGACGACTTCGCGATGCATTGGGTTACGACTTACCGATCGTTGTTACGCTTGATCAGCACGCCAACGTCTCCGAGCAGATGGTCACCGAATCGACGGCACTCGTGATTTATAAGACAACGCCCCACATCGATCAACGCCAACGTGGACTACAGGCAGCGGAATTGATGATGCGGATACTCCGAGAAGGGATTACACCGACACAAGCACTCGCCAAACCCCCGATGCTCCTCAATATCCTGTATCATGTCACCAGCGTCCCACCGATGGCGCCTATTCTCAACGCCGCGAAGCAGTTAGAAGAAGATCCGAATATCCTTGTCGGAAACGTCGCCGTGGGGTATCCGTATGCCGATGTCCATGAGGCTGGCCCCGCTTTTGTTGTCGTTACGGATGACGATCCAGAACTCGCGCAACGTGAAGCAAATCGGTTATCCGATATGCTCTGGGATGTCCGTGGACACCTCACACTCGATCTCCCCGATGCTGCGCAGGCGGTCGAGCAAGCCATCCAATCTGAAAGTCCTCCCGTTATTCTTGTTGAAATGGGGGATAACATCGGTGGTGGTTCACCTGGGGATAGCACCTTCATCTTAACGGAATTGATCCAGCAGAACGCCTCCGGATTCGTTGTGGTCGTCTACGATCCAGAGGCTGTCCAAACGTGCATTCAGACGGGTGTCGGTGGGACGGTTTCCCTCGAAGTGGGTGGGAAAGCGGACGACCTGCATGGCGATCCCGTCCCGATTCGCGGCACTGTCCGGCTTATCCATGACGGTCAGTACATAGAAACGCAACCTCGGCACGGTGGCGTGAGATACCACGATCAGGGATTAACGACTGTCGTGGCAGTGGGGGATTCTCTGGTTGTCTTGACGAGTCGGCGACAGACCCCGTTTAGTCTCCAGCAGCTCTACAGTCTCGGCATCGATCCGACGGAGATGCGGATGATCGTCGTCAAAGCCGCTGTCGCCTATCGTGCCGCCTACGAACCCATCGCAGGACAGATTATCGAGGTAGACACACCCGGCTTGACTGCCGTGAACCCGCTACATTTTGAATACCACGACATCCGCCGCCCGGTATTTCCGTTAGATGATTTGTAGGAGGGAACTCCGAATCCCGACGCCTGATTCCTCAAAAATGTTACGTTTTTATAACATTTTTAAATTGGCATTTCGGTGCAGGTTTTCGGTTGAGAACCCAGTAGATACGTGGGGTTCTTGTGTTTTTCTCGGTCGCGATTCTCTGTTGGGAAAAAAATAATTTGGTGAAAAGTGTAACTTTTTTTGTATCCGAACATGAATCGTTTGAACATGCGTTTTATGCTATAAAAGAGGACTCGGCGTAAGTCTTATTGCCTATTGTCTGTCTGAATCACGGATTACCACGGATTAGACGGATGACGCGGATTTTAAGAATTGTCTCGCTTGACGGTCTTGAGTCCCGTAGTGGACGACATGTTTATAGAAACACGTGGGGTCTAAATGTTCCAGCCCTGTAAGGGCGGTATGATTATAGGCTTTTACGCGCGGATTATCTTAACTCCAGCGGGGCGACTGTATAGAACCGCTTTCCAATGGCTGGTGATCCAACAAAGCAAGACAAGCATTGATCATATTTTCAACATCTCTTCGCGTATCCTCACGCAACGGTTAAGATTAGAGATACCCCGCGTTGGACAGTAAGTTGGCGAGGTTCTTCGGTCTACCACAACGCCCTGTCAGAACTCTCAAAGTCTTACCTTTGAATGTGAGTTTAAGTTCTTGGTTTTGTCGTCTTGGATTCGTCCATTTAATGCCGTTCTTGGTTAGCACAATTGGAACGTATACGGTTTTTTTCAAATCCTGCACGAGGGTAGCGGCAAATTCTAAACCGTTTTTCAATTGCTCAAGAACTTGTGATTCTTCGCCTTTACCACGACCTTTGAGTTCGATGGGAACGGCGACGAAGGTGTTTTTATTCCCATAAAACAGCATCCGGTCACACCTTTTTCGGTTATCTTGGCGTGCGTCAAATTCGTTCTCTACATCTATCACAACCCGCTTCGTAGGTATATCATCAAGGTCAACCGTACATCCTTCTCCGCTGCATGAATTGGTGAGGCTGTTTGGAGATACCTGCTCCCGAACGTGGGTAAGTTCTTTACTCAGATTCAACGGCATCTCTCCCTTTGGTTTCCTCAATTCTATTTTGAAGTCCAGCCGAACGATTATAGAGGTCCTCCGCTATATCCAAGTGATCTTCCGGTTCTATACCTTCAGTAAGATCAAATGGGAGTTCTGTGACGGCTTTGTTCTTATGGAACCACCACGCCCCGACCTCTTCCTCTTTCAGATAGTCTACTGATTCACTTGTGGATTCCCCCTGTTTCCGCAATTCACCTTCGCGAATGAGATTCCCGATTTGTTGGAGAAGATAGTTGCTATGCGTTGTAATGACAACCTGAACACCGACTCGGATTAAACGAGCAAGGGTTTGGGCGATTTTGGTTTGTGCCATCGGATGTAAGTGAGATTCAGGTTCTTCAATAATGAGCAGGTCCCCCTGTTTGACGATGCCTCGTAGAAAAAGGACTAAAGGTGCAAGCTCGGATACCATTGCTGAGGAATGGCTCATCCGTAAGCCATCTTCCGCCTGCTCTGGACGGTAGAGAAATTCTGGATACGCTTCTGACGTGGGACGTTTGACCTCTATTTTACCCTCCAGCAGCTCCGTCTCCAGTTGTTTAGCGACGCGACTTATTTTGCTTGACAATCTCTTGGGTTCCCTGTATTGGAAAATCTGCTCCAGAAAATCGGCTATCATTCCTGAAAATGTAGACGCTTCAAGGCGATCTAAACCGATGCGCGTCGCTCGCTTGATAAGGGCAGTCGAAAGCACATCGCGGCTTTGCATGATGCCGCTCCGAGCGGCAGGCAAGTAGTATGAATCCACTGCTCGCCAACGTTGCCCGCTTAAAGTCTGAAATAAACGCTCAACATCGGATGTTTCATTGAATTTGTCCCTACGCATTGGGTCCTTTGCGTTGAGAAGAATCATGTCTGGATTAATGTGCCCTGTTATAGTGGGATTGTCGGATCCAGCCACTCGTGTCTCAAAATCCCAATATGTTTGATCACTCTCACGAACCGACAGTGAAACTTTCATTTCGTTGTCTTGGCTCCCGGTGAATCGAATTAACTTAGAAGCAGATTCAAGGTCGAAACATCGTTGGAGTTCGTATGTGAAGTTTTCCTGATCAGTAAGTATAGACTGTGACCGAGAAGACATCTGCTGAGGTAGATCGGAAAATCTGAAATGTCGTCCAGGTGTGTTTAACTTTTCGAGTACCTTTAACATTTCTTGTACTACTTCCTCTTGCCGACTTTGTGAACGATGGTCTCGCGAACGGGAAATAAAACTGAAATAAGAAGCAGCAGAACTTGCCCAAGGAAATTGTGAGATGCCCCTAAAATTTTGGTGTAATGCGTAAATAAGTGCGGCGAGATAGGTCTTGCCGGTGTTACTCTCGCCGACGAATACGGTGAGCGGACGCAGGTCTATCTCTGCCTTTTCTATGGGACCGAAGTTTTTTGCTTTAATGTGGACATCCATTGTTTTTTCTCCTATCGGTGCTGGCTTTGAATCAATTATAGGCATATCTATGATCAATCGCAAGGAAAATAATTACTTGGATATTGGCGGTAGGTGAGGTTAGGAAAACCCATCAATCTCCGCCATCACCTGCAGGGTCTCCGCAACAGCCACCAAAATCGCACGATACTGCCGCACATCTTCATAGCGCAACATCTCTCCGCGCCGATCCTTCAACCACTTCTCGCATACCTGATACGCACCGACCTCATATTCCCATACCGCAAGCGGCACATTCGTAAAATGTTGCGTGGGATTGATCCAGACCTTGCCATCCACATACCGCACCCGTGAGACAATACCGTCCCCTTCACCCTCAAACCGATGCACCACAGGAACCCCTCTCCCTGTAGGAGCGACCTCGGGTCGCGATTCTTTCAAGAGATGACAATCAATCAACCGCTGTCCCAACGTCGAGAGCGTGCGAAACTGGGTAATGTCCTGTGGTAACGGAATACGCGGAAAATCGTATTTCAGGAACTCATAATACCGCTTGCGATAGGTCGGACTATACAGCACCGCATAAATATAGGCGAGAATCTCCTCCGGTGAAATGCCTTGGGGCAGCTTAAATGGTTCAACTTGTGAAAGTTTCAATGCCTCCGAAAGCGCGGTGAGAAACCCGGGTTTAAAATTGAGCGCACGCTCCGTCGAGATCCCCAATTCCTCGGGATCCGGATACAGATAGAGCGGAAATACATGTCCCGACTCACTGGTAGTGTTTGAGATATAACAGTTCTCAGTGATTTTATCGGTTATCAAAACATGTTGCCATGCTGGACTCTTGACGATACGGCAGACGCTGAGAGCGATATTTGATGCCAACAGATGGGGCATGTTCTCAGGGCGCGGTCTACACTGAAATCCGCGTGATTCCCCAGTATAGTAGGTCCAACGTGTATCAAAGGGACGATAGAGAATAGGTTTTATATGCTGTTCAGCATCGGGGTGATTATGGAGATCTGTTTGGGCGAGGTGCACCTTCCAATCTTGGGTATCCTTGCGTAGGTTATATTTTTCTCGTGCCTCGTTTACAGAAAGTGAAACGAAATCGGTTACCGTTTCGCGGACTTCCTCAGCAGTCCAATGAATTGTCAATTTATCTCGGGCAGTGACAATTCCTATCGAACTGGTTTGAAAGATGTCAATAATCTTCCATTCCATTTTGTCGTATTCTGCCTTGTAGTCTCTTGCTTGCGGCACAAAAAGGTAATCGGGTGATGTTGGTTGTAACTCGTTCCGTGCTGTCCGCATCGTAGATTTGACATCGGCTTCAGAAAGTGCGTTGTATTTCTCCTCCCGGGATCCCCACATATCCGCGTAGTAGACCTTTGCTGGTGCGGGATTATCGCTTTCTTTCACACACAACAGGATGCAAACCCCTTGCGAAATGTCAAAGACGTTTTCATCTCTTTCCGCTTCAGGAACTGCTTCCGTTCTTCTGTTGCTCCCGTGTAGGTTGAGCAGATAAATGGTGTTGAAACCTTCTAACAGACTTTGTCGCATACCGCGAACTGTAGGGGCATCAAGGAAATTATTATTCACAATATAGCCGACAATCCCTTCACCGTTTTTATCAATGCGCCACTGTGCCCACCGAATAAACTTCACATAATCATCCTGAAGGGCTTTTGAGGTATCTTCATCAAGTGGTTGCCCGTCTACCTGTCTGTAATCTTCAATGAGTTCACCAATGAAAGTTAAATTTCCCTTGACTCGGCTTGGATTAGCGGAATGACGCGTATAGGGAGGATTACCAAGAATAACAAGGAGCGGTTCGTCCCGTTTCACCGATAATGCCGCGTTCGCCTCATCCGAGATAAATCCTGCAAAAGGCAGCGAGGGTTGCATTTCCCCAGGGTTCTCCAACGTATTGGTGAGATAGATACGGAGACGTTCATCGGCACGCCACCCTTGCGCTTGTAAGAATAGACTCAACTTCAGATGCGCGATCGTATACGGGGCAACGAGCAGCTCAAACCCGAAAATCCGTTTCACCAACGCCGCGTTGATATACTGAATCCACTCTCCCGTGCCGTAAGTTTCAGTGACCGACTCTCGGATGTGATCCAACACTGCCAACAGAAAGCCACCCGTGCCTGTCGCTGGATCGAGGATGAGCGTCCCGTCATCGGCGAGACCGTCGGGTCTGTTCAATTCCGTTTTGAGGAGGCTATCCACCGACCTCACGATATAGGAGATAACCTGTGGCGGTGTATAGTAGACACCCCGATCGACGCGCCGCTGTGGGTCGTATTCAGCGAGGAAGGTCTCGTAGAAGTGGATAACCGGATCTTCGAGATGATTTCTGGCAGCAAACGCCGTGCGGAGCATCTCTGTCGGGACATTTTGCAGGAGCGAGGCGATGTCGTCCAGAATGTAGGTAACGTTCGTCTCCAGTGTCGGAGAAGCAACGTGATAAAAGAGTTGAACGAGGAACGGATTTGATCTCGGAAGTGCCTCGACAGCGGTGTGCCGTGAGAAATTCGTCGCGTTCGGCAGTGTGCAGCGTGCAGCGAACAACCCGTAGGCGAGTGTCTGGGCGTACATATCCGCGAAGTCGTCAGAGGTCAGTGTAGAGATGAGCGTCTCCCTGAACGCCGAGAACATCACATGGGTGTTGCTGCTCTCATCGGTGAGCGTCGTTGCGATCTGCGTTTGGAGTTCCCGCGTCCGTCTAGCGAGGTATCCCGCCAATGCCTCTGGGGACGCAATTTGGACACCCCCAATGTCCAGAAACCGTTCCAGTAGCCCCTCTAAATTTTCAGGTGTGTCCGTAATGTTTGCCGTTGCGCGCAGTTGCCCATCCATATACAACCGGAATTCGACGAAATTCGTAAGGATAAAGTTATCCAGGTTCTCAATAAACCGGGTGTTTTGTTCTCTGGCGTGTCCGGTGAGTGCGTCAAGGTCTCTGCCATAAGCTTCTGCCTCAATATAACCGACAGGCAGCAAGCCATCCATCGCGATGAAATCGGGCCTACCGATCTGATTCAACCGTCTCGGTTCCTGTGTGAACCGGACGGTGTCTCTACCGAAATGCGCAGTGGCAATATCTTCAAGAAACACTTGGAGATGTGGGTATAGGGAGAGTTCTGGAGTCGCCTCAGAGACCGTCTGTGTTTGTTGGAGGCTCTGTAGATAACGCTCACGACATGTTTGGAAATTCATACCTGTATTATATCTCTTCTACCTCTCAAGCGCAACGCTTTTTACACGGTATTACGTTGGATACCAAACCCCTAAAATCCGCGAAATCTGCCCAATCCGTGATAATCCGCGATTCAGAGAATAAAAAAATTTGTATTCTTATAATATATATGATATTATAAACATAGTAAAATTTAGTCAAGTTTCTGGGTTGAAACGCGTTTGTAGGGGTTGGGTTTCCCAACCCGTGTCAGGAAACCGTGTGCGTTTTTTAACGGTTCGTCCTCTCAGAGAGCGTCCGATCGTCAAAATTGCGTAAATCCTGTAAAATGTTACACTTTTCGCTAATTTAACGACTTGTGCTAATTAACATGTCGTTTCTTCTGTTTTCACAGGTGTTTAGTTTTATGAAATAGAGGACTTACGCATACTGCTCTTTTGTAGCATAAACTTTTAGTGTGGGTTTCCACCTGAACACTGTGTTTTCCGAAAAATCTCATCTCACAGAACAGACGACAGTCAAAAGTGCGTAAGTCCTGAAATAAACATATCGTCCCTACGGGACTGAAAGGGGGTGTATGCCGTTTTTCTATAAACATATCGTCCCTACGGGACTCAAGAGGGGCACAACTCGTGAGAAACAGATAAAAAAATGGCACTTCTGTGAAGTTGTGTTTTACAAACAGTTATTTAGCACAA
>VXPE01000116.1 GCA_009839745.1 Candidatus Poribacteria bacterium | reverse complement strand
CTTAGAACCCCCAGCGACATACACCACAAAAAACTTGTGGGTAACAGTAAGACCTTTAGGTTGGGGAGGAAAATCCGCCCTCGTGCGTAAGGCTAAGACGTTTTTTTGAAAAAAACACTTGACATTCTCAGTAAATTGTGGTTTAATATCTATATCCGTTGGCAGACATGTTAAGCATCACTTCCCAGTGATGTGTCTGCCATCTTTCTTAACAAAATGTATAACGGAAGCGGATAATCAAAAACATATGCTGAATATCATAAAATGTTCACGGTGCCGCATTGAGTAAAATCACACCGTTTCACTACAAAGATAATGGATAGCTTCCATTAAAAATATCGCAGTGGACAAAATCCCGACGTCTCCGGACGTGTCGCATCGGCGTTCTCGGTAGAAAGAGAGGCTGTAAAGCGGGTGGAATCAGAGCCAACCCACGACGAAGCGAAAACAAACAGCGGGGCTGCCTGGACGTGGTTAAGAATTCACGATAAACCATCAAAACGATTTGGTGGCGAACTCCCTGCATGTGGAGCAGACGTAAGACCTTCTTCGGAAGGCTGACTGCTATGAAGCACAAGCCCCTGCCTTTAGGCAGTGGGTGCCTTGACAACTCTTACAAAGGAGACTCACATGGCAGTTTTTTTACATACACGGGTTCGCGTGAGCGATCTTGACGGTTCCATCAATTGGTATTGTGACCACATGGGGTTTAAAGTCCTGAGTCGGAGCGATAAATCTCCGGCGGGCAACCAGATCGTGCATCTCGAACTCCCGGGCAACGCACATACATTAGAGTTAACCTATTCACCTGACTTCGATCTTCAGGTTCAAGAGGATCTGATGCATTTTGCTATCGGGGTTCCAGATATTGTCGAATTTTGCGACGGGTTAGAGAAAGCAGGGCTGGAAATTTGGCCCGATGAGTGGCGCGAACAATTCACATCGGGTGGAATGAAAATGGCATTCGTCACCGATCCGGACGGCTACGAGGTCGAAATTTTAGAACGTGCGGATGCCTCCGGTGATCCGCTCGATGTTCTTGACGAATCTTAGACATGGGGCCAGAACTGGTTCCACGCCGTCAGCCAATCTTTCGCTCGGCTTTCAACGGTGACGGGACCCGTTATTTCAACGCCTGCGCGTCCCTTGAATTCCGCGAGTTTATCAACGCTGGAGAGTTCAATTTTGATTGTCGTTGGGATATCAGGAACGTAAGGCTTCACCCGTGTTAAATCTGTGAGAGCATTCCTCGCTGCGTCCTCGATCAATTGGCGGGCACGCACCGGTGGAAGTTGTCTCGCACTGTATCGACTTAATCCCTGTTTAACCGCGACTGTGGGCAGTGCCTCGCCGAGGAGTTCTTTGGCTTCTCGGCAGACTGCCGCGTCGCCTGTAACCAGTGCGATTGGGACCCTATAGGCACCATTGAGTGCGGCGTTCACACCCGTCTCGCCGACAAGGTCATCATTGAACCAAAGGTTCCGATACTGCACGCTGGAAATCGTATGGCATAACACACCGTCAGGTGTGCCGTTGCGGGCATGCATACCGATGAGCAAGCACGCATCACAACCGTCCTCCCACATATCTTCGTAGCGTCCCCACCCATGATGCGCCACCCACTCACAATCCGGATGGATTTTGTCAGGAATGAGTGAATTAAAGGTCCATCCTTGTCCTGCCCCGTGGCAATCTACGACGACAACTTCTGTCGCACCTGCGGCTTTCGCACCACGCACGGCAGCGTTGATCTCCTCTGTGTAGAGGTGTCGTCCTTCCTCAAACATCGCCGCGCCACCGTTCACCTGCTCCCACACGACGATACCGCTGATGCCTTCCATATCTGACATGATGAGTACTCGCATTGATACACTTCCTTTCTACTAAATTCGGAGCATTTCCTTCTTAAGTATAAATCCTCTACTCTTAAAATGCAACATCAGATAACAACCTCGCGAATGAAAAATCCGCGAAATCTGTATCATCCGCGATAATCCGCGATTCAGATGATTGTCAAACACTTTACACAATGGCTCCACAGGAATATTTGACACACACTCTCTATTGTGATATAATTCTGTTGTTAGACAAAACGCCCAATCTCACAAGGAAAGTTAACGAATACATAATTGGACTTGTTCATGATGGATACAATTAAAGCAGAAATCTACGATATAATAGAAAGTGCGATCCAGGAAGCCGTTGCCACCGGGGAACTCACTATACCCGAAGTGCCAAAGATCCCGTTCTCACCGACCAAAACGCCTGAACACGGGGACATCGCTACACCTGTTGCCCTCGGCCTCGCAAAACAGGCACGGATGGCACCGCGCAAAATAGCTGAGATAATTGTCTCACATATCAATCTTGATGCCCATCCAACCATCCGCCAAATTGACATTGCCGGTGCTGGCTTCATCAATATTCACCTCGCCGATAACTATCTTTACGACACACTCCAAACAATCGCCACGATGCAGGAAGGATATGGAACCTGCAACAAGGGAGAAGGAAGACGGCTTCAAATTGAGTTTGTCAGTGCCAATCCCACAGGACCCCTTAACATCGTTAGTGGACGTGCCGCTGCAGTCGGGGATACCCTCGTCAATCTCCTAAAGGCGATAGGTTACAACGCCGTCCGGGAATACTACGTTAATGATGCCGGTGGGCAGGTCGAACGCCTCGGCGAATCGATAGATGTCCGTTACCGACAAACACTCGGTGAAGAGGGATTAGAAATTCCAGAGGGCGGGTATCAAGGAGAATACCTTCGGGAGTTCGCTCAGACTATCGCTGAGACGGAAGGCGATGTCCATCTTCAACTTGAGCCAGAAGAACGGGTGGCAGCTTTCCGGGATAAAGGCATTGCCCACATCTTGGCGCAACAAAAAAAATCTTTGGAACGTTTTGGTGTCGATTTCGATGTCTGGTCGAGTGAAAAAGCGATCCGTGAAAGTGGGAAACCAGAGGAAATAATTGAACTCTTTCGAGATAAGGCGTATCTCTACGAAGCGGAAGGCGCGACATGGTTTCGGATGACAGATTTTGGGGACGATAAGGACTGTGTTGTTGTCCGAAGCAACGGGGAATATACCTATTTTGTACCAGATGCCGCATATCACCGCGATAAATTTGACAGAGGTTTCACCACGGTTATTGATCTGCTCGGACCGGATCACCAAGGACATATCAGTCGTCTCAAAAATTTTGTAAAGGCACTCGGTTTACCTGACGATTGGCTCGAAATTTTCATCATTCAACAGGTGAACCGCGTCGATGCAGAGGGCAAGCGGTCGGATATGTCAAAACGTCGCGGACAGTTTTTGACCCTTGATGACCTCATTGACGAACTCGCAGCGACCGTCGGCGAACAATTTGCGGTAGATGTCGCTCGCTATTTCTTCCTCATGCGTGCCAACAATACCCATCTCGATTTCAATATGGAATTGGCAGTCACGCATGCCAGTGAGAATCCTGTTTTCTACATCCAATACGCCCATGCCCGGTGTTGCAGCATCTTCGAACAGGGAGCTGAACAAGGAATCACCGCTAAGTCTATTGAAGTCGTCTCTCTCAAACGGCTCACAGAGCCGATGGAACATGAATTGATACGGAAATTAGCTGAATTCCCATCAGTCGTGCTTTTGAGCGCGGAGTCACGGGAAGCGCATCGCGTTGTGCATTACCTACATGAACTCGCAGGGATTTTTCATCCGTACTACAACCAACACCGGGTTCTTGATACAGAAGACATGGAAAAAACGGATGCACGACTCATTCTGATACAGAGCGTGCAAAGGGTATTGAAAAATGGCTTGACGTTGCTGGGTATTTCTGCCCCGACATCTATGTAGACGGTTATGAACTTGCAGTTTCCGGCCTACCTAAAGGAACTGCTCGGTGTGGATACACCGGAAATCAACGCCAGCCCCCAAGTCGAAAAGGATCGTGCGATTGCGGCGTATGATTACCTGTACAATCTCATTCTCATACCAATTCTGATTGATGATTCTTCTTAAAAAGGAATACTGTTTTGAGTTACGCCCAGTGCGGTTAGGAAACCGCACCTACTGGGGTCTGGATGAATATCTCGGTTAATGCGATATAAACTTTTAGAGATGGTATCACTAAATGCGTATTTATCACGTTTGAAAATAGGTGTTTTTTCTGGATGAATAGTTTCGTTGTTTGTTTAACGCTGACGGATGCCTCAATAAGACATGAATGCAATTGCAGAAATATTAAGATAGAGGTGTGGGAACCGGTGGAAAATGGTCCGACAATTTGGGGTAGAGTCAAACAGAGAGAACCTCGCATCAAGTACACGAAGAAGTGCGACGTTAAATGGCACTTTAATCCATTCTACCATACCGGTGCTTGCGATTAATCGACGCGAGCGCGCTGCTGCGAAGTTGTTTGCTTCGCAGCAGCCCCACCAGGAGACATACCATGAAGTGTTTAGTATTTTACATGATGGTTATAGCAATGAGTGTCATCTTGGGGTGTCAAGTCGGCTGTGGCGGTGATGATTACAGCGCAGAACAAGCACTTACAGAACAAGATTACGCGGATATAGAAGCAGAGACACGACAAAATCTGTATAAGCATGCCGACTGGACTGTTCGCTGGGAGCAATCCAGAAAAGCGCATAAGCGGTATATGAAATTAAAAAACACATATCCCAATGCGGCTTTGAATGCGTATATCGAGTACTACAATTGGATGCACTACGGGCACCCTCTCGCAATTCAAGCCGCGATACTCAGCGTAAAAATGGATTTGGCAGGTCAATCGAATATCCCTGACACGTTGGAAATGCTAAATTTGGAGTTGCAAATCGCAAAAGATAACAACTCTACCAAGCAACACATTGCTGAACTTGAGGCAGATATTCTCTTTTGGTCTGAACTTGGTAAAGAGCTTGAAGCTGAAGGCGAAGACCCAGCAGCGTTTATCATTGCGTTTGAAATCGCAGAAGCTTTGGAATAGGAGGGTATGAAAAAGAATGAGGAAATTCCTTTGTATGGGTGTATTGGTGGTTATTTTTGTCATAGGCGGCTATTTTTGGTTTGCATCGCCTTCGGTTTCAGGAAGCGTAGAGGGAAAGGACGCACGAGTCGCAAAATCGCAATCTAAAAAGTGCAGTTGCTGTGCAAAGTTAAAAGACTTTGAAAGGCGATTCAAGGCGCGGCAATCAGAGAAAACACGTAGGGCAAAAGCAGTTGATTAACAGGCAGAAATCACTTAGAAATCAGTGAAATTAAAAATATGATAGATTATAGAAAAACCGATAAGGCGCACGTGTGGCATCCTCTGTTTCAGCATCAACGCCTTGAAGAAACAACGTTAGTCGTTTTTGAATCCGCACACGGAACGACGCTTGTGGACGCAGAAGGTCGCGAGTACTTGGACGCGTACTCGGCACTCTGGAACGTCAATGTGGGTTATGGTAGACAAGAGATTGCCGACGCAGTCTATGCACAGATACAGCAGTTGCCTTACTATCCGCACTCGCAGATTAACGTCCCTGCCACGATGTTAGCGGAGCAGCTCGCTGCGTGTCTTCCGGGTGATTTGAACCATGTCTTTTTCTCCAACAGCGGTTCGGAGGCAAATGAAACCGCCATCAAGATGGCACGGCAATACGGCAGACAAACCTATCCGGGTGAGAATCGGTACAAGATCATCAGTCGGTATCGGGGTTACCACGGATTTACGTATGGTGCCTTGTCAGCGACAGGACAGGCACGCAGACGCAAGGCTTTTGAGCCACTCGTTCCAGGGTTTATACACGCGCATCCACCCTACTGCCACCGATGTCCGATTGGATTAGACTATCCATCTTGTGGCACTGAGTGTGCTGATGAGATTGAACGGATAATTCGGTGGGAGGGTCCCGAAACAGTCATTGCTGTCATTGCTGAGCCTATCATCGGGGGCGGTGGTGTGATTATCCCGCCAGATGACTATCTCCCAAAATTGAGGCAGATCTGTGACGACTACGGTTTGTTGCTGATCCTTGACGAGGTCATCACCGGTTTCGGACGCACAGGAAAGATGTTTGCCTGTGAGCACTGGGATGTCCAGCCCGACCTTATTACACTCGCGAAGGGGCTCACGAGCGGTTATCTACCCCTTGGTGCATGCGTCGCCTCAACAGAGGTCTTCAATGCGTTCCTCGGTGAATCCGACGAGAACAAAGAATTCGCTCAGGTCTGTACCTACGGCGGACATCCAGTCGCATGTGCCGCTGGTATTGCGAACCTTGAGATTCTTCAAAGGGAACGGCTCTGGGAAAATTCGGAGAAGGTGGGGGCACATCTGCTCTCGAAATTGGAGACGTTGCGGGACTTACCGATTGTCGGTGATGTGCGTGGCAAAGGGTTAATGATAGCGGTGGAATTTGTTCAAGCCGATGGGACGCACCTGGAAACGGCAACGACCAATCGAATTGTGAGTCAGTTACGAGACTTTGATACAGGGGGGATCATCGTCGGGAAAATCGGACACGCTGTCGACGAACCGGAAAATATCATTTACATTGCACCGCCCCTGATTCTCACAGAAGCAGAGGCGGACAGAATTTTTGAGACGTTACGTCAAGTACTTGTCCAACAGGAGTTTTAATTCGTGCCGCTTCGCTGTTGGTATCTTATCGGGGTCGGTAGCGATCGCGAATTGCAGGGCGGTTGAACAGGGGCAGCTCCGTTCACCTTCAGGAATCTGAGCGACAGCAGCCCTTACCGTCTTTTTGGAAGTTTCTACATTAAAACGGACATTGTCAAGGATCATCTCTGTTGTCACGTTATCGTGTTCAGGGTGCCAACAATCGTAATCGGTGCAACAGGCGAGGACCGCGTAGCAGATTTCAGCTTCACGGGCGAGTTTCGCTTCCGGCGCAGCGGTCATTCCAATGATGTCAAACCCGAGGTGTCGGTAGAGTTCAGACTCTGCCTGTGTAGAAAATGCCGGTCCTTCCATACAGATATAGGTGCCGCCATTATGCACGGAGGCCCCGATTTCTGTAGCCGCTGCGGCTAAAAGGGAACTGAGTTCTGGAGAAAAAGGATGGGCAAGGCTGACGTGGGCAGCGATACCGTCGCCGAAAAAGGTGGATTTTCGGTCTTTGGTATGATCGTAGAGTTGATCCGGCACAACGAAATGGCGCGGTTCAATATCTTGCCGTAGGCTTCCGACGGCACTGACAGAGATCAGCCACTCAACACCTAACGATTTTAAGGCATAAATATTCGCTCGGACATTAATCTCAGAGGGAAGGAGCCGATGACCAACACCGTGCCGCGGTAGAAAAACGACGGGCTTTCCATCAAGGTTACCCAGAATAAGTGCATCGCTCGGTTCACCGAACGGGGTGTCGACCCTGATTTCTTCGACATCTGTTAAGCCTTCCATCTGATAAAAACCGCTGCCGCCAATAATTCCGATACGCATTTTTAATTATTCCTTGCGGAGTCATCAAGTCGGTTGTGTACTTGATGTGCCTTTCTATAGAGTTGCCCTCCACTTCGTTTCGGGCTACGGATTTTGTATTATACCAAGAACCTGCGCGTAATGAAATTATGCCTACTTTAGACATACGGGGCATAATTTGTCTTAGCTTTACATTTGGAGCGCAGTCCAGGAGGCCATAGTTAAAAAAATGGCATTATTGCATTGTGGTAATTTAACACTTGAGGGAAAATCCAGTTCCGCCGTTGCGACTTACGTTCGGGTCAAAGAACTGGATCTCGTTTTCGATTTAGGCAGATGTCCGATGAATTTTATCGGCATCGGCAACGTTTTCATTTCCCATTTCCACCTCGATCATTACTTTGGATTGCCCATCTACATCAGTCAACGTTGGCTTGCGGGCATACCACCCGGGAACATCTACGTCCCTTGGAGCGGGTCTAAGCAACTGATGCACATTCTTGATAGGATCTCCGCATTGGATACCGGCAGGAGTTGGGCATATCAAATTACGCCGGTTCGGGTGGGCGATGAGATTCCATTTCGACAAAATTTAGTCGCACATGTTTTGCCAAGCGACCACAGTGTGCCTGCCGTTTCTTATCTGATTTGCGAGGTGCGCAAGAAACTCAAACCCGAGTTTCAGCATTTGTCAGGGCGTGACATCGCAGAACTGAAACGTTCAGGGGTCGAGATAACAACAGAGGTGCAATTGCCCTTGATCGCCTACTTAGGAGATACACGGAGTATTCCCCTTGATGCGCATCCATTACTCAGGCAGTGCAAAGTCTTAATTTGCGAATGCACATTCATCCTACCCGAGCATCGAGTGCGTGCGAAACGGACGATGCATCTGCATCTTGAGATGTTACCCTCAATTCTGGCAGAGGTTGAAAGCGAGCATATCGTCCTGACTCACTTTTCCCGTCGTTATACACCAGAACTTATCCGACAAAAGGTTTTCGGTCACTTACCACCGGAGGAACGTTCCCGCGTACAACTCTTTCTCTAATGCGAGACGGCGTTCTGCTAAATCCTTGCCCGTTCTATGTAGAGATGTGTTGTCAGGAGTGCCCAGATAGGTGCTAATATAGCGTCTATCAATACGTTTACAACGACCATCACCGCGATTGCCCAAACAGGGGTATGCTGTAAGGTTATTTGGGCCTGAACGCCAAAAAAGAGATCGAAGAATGTCTCTGATAGTAGGATCTCACGTAAGGGCACAAATTCAGGTGCAACGACAGAAAGCAGTAGCAACGTTAAACAGAGGATTACGGTGGTAAGCACCATTGTCCCCCAAACAAGCAACAGATACATACCAAAAAACTGCTTCCATTTCCCACGCACAAGTTCACTACTGCGGCGCAGCGCAGTGATCGCCGATAGATTCTCAATAATGATTCCTTGGTTGTAGAGGCTCCATTTTACCAGAAAATAAAACGCGGGAATACCAACGATCATCAGCAACAGAATCGGCGTAGAAGGTGCTACCGGTACATACGGTATAAAAACTTGAGAGAACCCAGTCAAGATGGGTATGACAATGGTAAAAAATGCCGCTATAACGAGTAGCTCGAATAAGACCCATATCCCCAAAACAGATACGATCTTGCGACGTGTCTGTCGCCATGCCTCGCCTGAAGTAGCATCTGTGCCACGGTATTGATGGACTATGATAAAGGTCAGTGGACACATTGCCAACCATAGAAAACCGATGCCAAAGGTAGATCCATTGAAGCCAACAGTTGTCTTTACACCTATCGGTTTCGAGGAAGACTGATTAGTTCCTGTTGATCCACTAAATGTCGTGATTTCTCCTGATGTGCTAAAAGTCCATTGTGCCTCTGAAATCCATAATTTAGAAAATAGAAACAAGGCACTGTAGAATGCAAGGCTGACAATGATAACGGGTAGCATCACCCGCCAGAACAGTCCGAAATTGTTCCGATATTCTCGAAATATTGTTGACATCAGTCAGTACCGCCGTGGGATGGGTTTCGGGTAAGCCTGCACAGACGTGGCATCGGGTAGTGTATGTAGAGGCAAGTTCCCAAGCCATCCATCTCATACATTTATGAATGATGAAGAAGCCCAAAGAGCTTGCCCTACAGCACACGACCGATCACTCTTCTATTAAAGCGACGTAGGAAAACCCGGTATAGGAGGGTGGTTTCCCTAAAATTTGGATTTAGCTCCCCATGCCCGGATGAGAGCTGGCATCTTGGTCAGACGTCCCTGCTTCCTGTTCCTCGTAGAACTTGTATCCGTCTTCGTCTTGGTCAAGTTCATACTGACGGACGATCTGCTCTGCTTCCCGAAGGTAGGGAGTATCTCCCTTCGTAATGCTCATGTAGGCTTTGAACCCGTCATAAGCGGATCCGAATTCACGGATGGAACGAAAGCAAACCGCCTGTTGGTAAACAGCTTCATTTCGCCATACGGATTCCGGGGCGTTCTCAAACAGATTGTCATACGCCTCAATCGCGCGTTCGTACTCACCATTTTGCTGATAGAGAGTCCCGGTGCGATACAGGGCATCTGCGGAGGCGAATTTCTTATGCGATAGGTCTCTCGCCAACGTCTGGTAAGCATTAATAGCACGCGGGAAGTTACGAAGTTTCTCCCAGTTACCCGCAATTTGTTGGAAATTTTGAACGACCTGATCGCTGTATCCCATCACCCACATGTCAGCAGGGGTAATTTTCCGTCCGGTCTTTTGGTATTCGACCGCTTTCTTATTCCGGAACTTATTAATTTCATCCATTAGGAAGCTAATCTCTACCAGAATTTCATTCGTCTGCTTCAGGAGTGTTCCTGCCTGAGATGCCTCGTAAGAATCTGGAAACTTCTCGGTAACCCCGACAAAAGCCGGCCAGCCACCCCGATAGTCGAAGAGGGTATAAAAATAGACGTTACCGATCTGGAATTGCGCCTGCGGCGCTTTGGGATGCTTAGAAAATTCTTCGACCATTCGTTCGTAATTACGGATGGCTTCCGTATAATTCTCTAAACTTTCATAAGCACGAGCGACCTCGTAGAGTGCCTCTGCCGCGATATTGAAGGTCTCATCTGTTGGCGAATTCTCGTAAAGTGCTTTATAGTTTTGGTATTCAGCCCGCTTCGTCTTAATGACCTCGCGGTTCTTTCGAATATTTGCCGTACCACTTTTCGCTTCATTGGCGTAATATCCGGTGGGGTCTAATGCAACGATGGCTTGATAATGCTCAACGGCTTTATTCCAATCGTAGCGACGCTTATAGACTCTGGCAATCTGGTAGTGTGCACGCTGTGCCCATTTGCCTTTCGTATCGCGTTCAATGACCTCTGAGTAGAGGGCTATCGCTCTATCGTAAAGTTCCTGTTGCCTCTGGCGATTTTCCTCCATTTTTTCTGGATCATCATCGCGCACTTCCATAGTTTCTGCCTCGTCAAACGCGCTGTCGGCGTTTTGGAGCTTGGCACCGAGGGGAACAATACTGACACCGCCTACGCACCCGCTAATCGTCCCAATAAGAAAAGCGAAGGCAAGCATGAGAAGATAGGCTCGGTCTATTCGGAGACCGAAGCCGTGTGTGAAACGGTTCATTGTGGGTCCTCCTTAGGAAAATAGAAATGTGCCGGCATGTTTTCAGACAGAACAACATAGCTAACCGGCTCCCGTTCATTCTTCTAAACATTATACGAAATTTGCAAAAAATGTCAATTCTTTTTTAATTTTAAAATTCTAATCGTTTCGATTCTTTTCAAGAATTTTCCTAAATCCTGAAGATTACGTCTACAGGCACAGACAAACATCAACAGGAAAAACTTGACAAACATCTGCAAATATGCAAGAATTACGTTTACACAAAACGGGGAACGTCCCGACCGTGGAATCATTTGTTTAACATAAATATTTCCATGTGGAAGTCAAACGTAACAAGGAGGAAAACATGGCAGATTCACAAAATAGGGCAGATTACAAAATTGGTGTTGTAGGGGTAGGCAGAATGGGAGCAAACATCGCCCGACATCTCAATGACGAAGGGTTTGATGTTACTGCTGTATACGATGTCGCAGCCGAACGCGCACAAGAACTCGCAGCGGAAATCGGCGCAACAGCAACCGAAGAACTCGCGAAAGTTACAGCACTTTCAGACTTTATTATCACTGTGGTAACCGACGATGCGGCGATGCGGACCATTTTTTCGGATGCTGCAGAGGACAACTTGCTGCAAGGGGCATCCGGCACAGTCTTTATTAACTGCGCAACGATTAGCCCGCAGGTCCACGTAGATATCGAGCAACTCGCCACAAAACATGGGGCAGAGAGTCTTGAAGGATGTATGGCAAGTAGTATCACGCAAGCACGGGAAGGGACGCTTTACCTCATGTGCGGCGGTAAAAAAGAAACTTTCGACAAGGCACACGCGATTCTGGATTCAATGAGCATTTCGCTCCGTTACATCGGTGAAGCCGGTCAAGCAGCACAAGTGAAAGCACTCGTCAATATGGTAATGAATATCAATACCGCAGGCCTCGCTGAAGGTCTCGGCTTGGGTGATGCCCTCGGATTAGATCTGGCGATGTTGCAGGAGGTTTTCGCACAAACAGGGGCAAACTCCCGCGTCTTGGAAACCGACGGAGAAGACATGGAAGCACGCGATCATGAATGTTATTTCTCAGCTGCCCATGCCTCCAAAGATTCAGGGATCGCTCTCGACTTGGCAGACGATGCTGGTATTTCTCTCCCGCTGGCGCAGGCGACGAAGGCACAGTATGATCGGATGATTGAAGCCGGATTGGGCGATCTGGATAAGTCCGGTGTCGCTGAACTCACCTTCCCCGGACGGGGACCAGAGAATTAAAAACGTCCGAGTCCTCATCACCAAAGTTTACGGATTGGAGGTTTCCCCTGATGTTTAAGCATAAGGAAAAATTAAAAGGCGTAATCCTCGCAGGGGGACTCGGCACTCGTTTGCATCCACTCACTAAAGTTACCAGTAAGCACCTCCTGCCTGTAGGCAACGAGCCGATGGTGTTTCATAGTATCAAACAACTCACGACTGCAGGTGTCACCGATATCCTTATCGTGACGAATCCGCAATACGTCGGAGACTTCGTGAGGGTTTTGGGAGGTGGAAATGATTTCGGGTGTGAACTCACTTATCGCGTGCAAGAGGAAGCCAAAGGCATCGCGCATGCCCTCGCACTGGCAGAAGGGTTCGCCAGTGGGGGCAACATTGCTGTTCTGTTGGGGGACAACATCTTTGAAACCGCAATTCAGCAAGCCGTTAACGACTTTCACGCACAACGGCAAGGGGCTCGAGTCCTGCTCAAACAGGTATCGGATCCCGAACGTTACGGCGTAGCGACATTAGACGGGAGCCATATCGTTGCGATAGAAGAGAAACCGACGCATCCGAAAAGCGAGTACGCCGTCGTCGGTGTCTATTTCTATGACGCCTCCGTGTTTGACATCATCCGCACAGTTGAACCTTCGGCGCGCGGGGAATACGAAATAACCGCTGTCAACAACGCATATATTCAGCGCGGAGAACTTGAATACAGTCTGGTCCAAGGAAAATGGATTGATGCAGGAACCTTTGACTCGCTCATTGAAGCGCATCAGATCTTGCTGAATTCCCCGGATTGGTAGTAAGGTGCCGAAGCGGATTTAAGAAAGGCATGTCAAATGCCAATTCCACATAATTTAACCGCAAGGAAAGTTAGAAAACCCATTATATCCATCGTGGTTCCTGTTTACAACGAAGAAGAAAACGTTCGTCTGTTGTTTGAGAAAATCCAAGCGGTATGTGAGACAATCGGTGATTCTTATGAAGTGTTGTTCGTGGATGACGGAAGCCGCGATAGGACCTTCGCCGTGCTTTCGGAATTGAGCAAACAGAAACCCGAGCTGGCAGTCATTCGGTTCCAAAAGAATGCCGGACAAACAGCAGCAATGGCAGCAGGCTTTGAATTCGCGCAGGGGCAACGCATCATCAGTATGGATGGTGATTTACAAAACGATCCAGCCGACATTCCGAAATTGCTCGCGAAATTGGAGGAAGGCTACGATTTGGTGTGTGGATGGCGCAAAGAACGACAGGATAAATTTTTGACGCGACGTGTCCCGTCTATCGTCGCGAACTGGATAATTGGCAAGGTGACGGGGGTCCCTATACACGACAACGGATGCTCGCTCAAAGCATACCGAGCCTCTGTTATCAAACAGGTCCCGCTCTATGGAGAGATGCACCGATTTATCCCTGCGATGTCTACAGTGGTAGGGGCGCGTATCGCAGAAATTGTCGTCACGCATCACCCGCGACGTTTCGGAAAAAGCAAGTACGGACTTGGGAGAGTGTGGCGCGTGATGCTCGACATTATCGCCTTCAAGTTTATCATCTCTGTCTTTACATCGCGGCCGGCTCCACAAAAACCATCACTGCGACAGCGATTGTCGGATGTTCTGTTTCGTCCGAAGCAGCGAGCCTTCCGAATTGCTGCGTTCCTAAGTCTACCTTTCTTTGTGTTAGGACGTGTTTTATTCGGGAATGCTAACAGTGCAGCACTGAGTTGCTTCGGCTTAGCGATAGCCTTACTGATACTTGGTTGGATAACTGAGAACAAAATTCAGCACGCTAAGAAAGCGTCAGCCACCTTAGGCACACTCGCGCGTTTTTTTATGGTTCAGTGTAAACGGAGACCTATTCGGTTTTTTGGTCCTGTTGGTGTGGCGTTGTTCGGGCTCGGTGTTATCTTCTGTACAGGCTGGGTAACCCAGTCCCTACTACCTGTCAACTCTCTGCCGGGTGCTATTTTTATCGCTGGTGGTATCTTCGTATTCTGCGCCGGTTTGTTTGGTGAGCTCATCACTTATGCCAACGCAAAACGGGTAAAAGACTACACAATTTTTTAATTATTCCTTGCGGTTCGATGAGGTGGGTTTTCATCTGTGCCATGCCTTTGCGTAGATCCGCCTGCGTGTTTTTGCGAACGCTGAAATCCAATGCGAAGAAAGTTTTGCTTGGGCGTTTCTGCGTATTTCTGCGTATTTCTGCGTATTGTTGCAGGCTACGTTTCTGGTGAGAAAAAAGATAAAGAGGGTTCATCTAAAAAAGGGTTTCTCTTAAGATCCCCCGAAATAGGTAGCCCGTAATGAAATGGAGGGCGGATATGAGGGACGCACGTCACAATTCAAACGGACGTTGTTTCTCCGCAAGGAAAAATTAAAAATGAATTTCCGGTAACTGAAACTTACATCTATATGAACCATGCCGGGGTTGCCCCGTTATCGCGTCGGGTGCAGGACGCGATGATAGGCTTTATAGAGGATGCCACTGTGAACGGTGCCGTAAACGCCGAGCAATGGGCGGAAACAGCTGAGATCTGTCGTGCAGCGGCAGCACACCTCATCAATGCCGATACCACAGAAATCGCATTTATGAAGAATACAACACAAGGTATTCTTATCGCAGCCAACGGTATTGATTGGCAAGAAGGGGACAATGTCGTCACAACAGCGGTTGAATTTCCTGCCAATATTTATCCGTGGTGGAGTTTGAAAGAACGCTATGGTGTTCAAACGCGCATGGTGCCGGAGCGAGATGGGTGCATTCATATCGAGGATGTCGCTTCGGCTATTGACGCACGGACACGTGCTTTGACAATCAGCCATGTAGAGTTCGCTTCCGGATTCCGAAACGATATTCAGGCACTCGGAGATCTGTGCCGAGAACATAATATTTGGTTCATCGTTGACGCTATTCAGAGCCTCGGCGCAATTGAGGTGGATGTGAAATCTTGTAATGTTGATATCCTCGCTGCCGATGGACATAAATGGCTACTGGCACCGGAGGGCGCGGCAATCTTCTATTGTGCCGACGAAAAACGCGAGCGGCTCATCAATACCAATATTGGTTGGTCGAGTGTCGTGAACCCGCGCGATTTTCTCAACTACGATTTAACCCAAAAACCCGACGCAACCCGGTTTGAGGAAGGCTCTTACAACAGCGTCGGACTTTATGGACTCAAAGCAGCGATCGACTTACTCCTTGACATCGGTATCCCTACAATTGAGGCGCGCATTTTGGAACTCACGAAACGTTTAACAGAAGGATTGGAAGCCAAAGGCTATCGCGTCATCACACCGAAAACAGATACAGAGCGAGCGGGGATTGTTATTTTTGAAAGTGAGCGACACACACCTTCTGAAGTTTATGAGAAACTCCACGCTGAGAAGATAATTACAGCTGAACGTGGAAGTGGGGTCAGGGTCTCCCCTCATTTTTATAACACGCTCTCTGAGATTGAACATCTGCTTGAAGTGCTACCAGACTTGTAAATTCAATGATCATCAGTTATTGGTTATCAGTTGTTCTTTAGTCCTCAATCCGTTAGCCCGTAAGCGTAGCGGAGGTCGGATATAAGCAACGCACGTCAACGCTCAAACGAATGTTATTTAACCGCAAGGTAAAATTAAAAGCCTGCAACACCGGCGCAGGCGGATATGAGGAAGTAACTTGAGAGTTTTAATACCCGTAATTTCTCCGCAAGGTCAAATTAAAAAAACGATCTATCTGTCGCTTATGTTAGGCATACTGTTGATATTCAATGCCTGTACGATGCCCGGCGGCAATCAGAATATTAGTAAAATCCGCCTTTCCATCCAAAATACATTACCGCTCCCTCGAAAAAGGGTTCCGATTGTATTGACCGGAGCGCAACTCCGAAAAGTGAGTCCTGATTTCACCTTTAAAGCCTATTCCGTTGTTAGCGGAAAAGCCCCGCGAGAAGTGATGGTTCCATCGCAAGCAGATGATCTGGATTATGACGGAGAACTCGATCAACTCTGTTTTCTGTTAGATTTGGAGCCTGAGCAGACAAAAGAGATTTCCATTCTTTACGATCCAGATGTCAAAGCGACCTTAACGCTGGATATTAATAAACAGACGCGCGCCGCTATCTTTCCCGAACTCAACGTCGTGGCGGCAGTGGAATCAAATCTGATTGCGTATTTATTAAAACCGAACGGTGCCTTCATCGCTTATGGTAAAAAACGGGCAGAATTGTTCAGCGTGGATACGATGTTTCAACCCGAATTAGATTACGGAAGACCGCTCTCACCGGAACTCAGACACCACTTCGATAACAACGGCATTACCCTCTCGCAACAGGTCCAAATAGAAATAGAGAAAGCGGAGCAAAAGTGGATCGTCCGCGATCTTGAAAAGCAAGAAATCTACTTTATCCGAAAATCACACAATATTGAAACCGGTCTTGAGCATGAGACTACGACAGAAGGGCAGTTGGATATAGTCCAATCGGTCGGCTTATCGCTGCACGCGCTTCTCAAACCTGAAACCCCCGAAATGGTTGCGCTAAATCGTTCTGAGGGTCTGATAGGTTGTGGCGGGATTGCCCTATGGCATAA
This sequence comes from Candidatus Poribacteria bacterium, assembly GCA_009839745.1. NCBI lineage: Bacteria > Candidatus Poribacteria > Candidatus Poribacteria bacterium. Next base: position 6,224 of record VXPE01000116.1, on the reverse strand, counting down.
AGCAAAACAGGAGATGATCCCATTACCCACAGAAGGTGATTACGTCCGGATCCTCGCTGATGGTTCCATCCGTTCTATTGTCCAACGGATCTTACCAGAATGGAAAATTCAAGATAAGACCCACCGATTGACATTAACCACCTTCATCTATGGAGATAATCCGTGGATCGAACATCATATTCATATTGATGGTAATCTCACAACGGATTATGCTATTGCTACAGGTATCCCACATCTGAATGAGGCTTATGGAGAGGACAGAAAACAGGGGTGGATATGGAGTTGGGGGACAGATCCAAGCGACATAAATACACTTGGGGTTGCCCTCATTGCACCCACGTATCGCGAAGTACACGACACACGCATCATTGCTGATTACAAGGGATCGGAGAGTTCTCTTTTGCCAGTTATCCTAACCCCTGACGCGGAAGGTAGACTCAATTATCGGACGTTTGCTATCTGGGGTGGCGGTATAGATGGTATTGAGACCGAGATGGAATTCGCGGAACACGTTCAAATCACAACGACTGCATTGAAGACCCCGCCACACATCAAATTCTTACCTAAAGAAGAAGAGTAGGGGCGGGGTTACCCCCCCTGTAGCGCGGTTTTGCTTTGGGGGTCCCCAAGCTAACTCGCTCCTACAATTGGAGAAACTATGCTCATCAAGGAAGACTGTCTACAACTCATCGCAAACCAACGGACAGACGAAGTTGTCGTTACGACTATGGGAACCACAGTGCCCTGGGGCAAAATATCGACACATCCTTTGGACTACGCCTCCGTCGGTAGTGCGATGGGACACGCCGCCGACTTCGCACTCGGCATCGCACTTGCTAAATCCGATAAGAAGGTGATCGTGCTCAACGGTGATGGAAGTATGTTGATGTGCTTAGGGACATTGGCGACAATTACTGCTCTGAACACACCACCCCCTAACTATCTGCTTTTCGTCTGTGATAACGGCACTTACGAAGTCACGGGCAATCAACCCGTGCCTGCTGGCAACTCAGGTTTCAGCTGGACTGCGATTGCAGCAGGCGTCGGTTTTAAACAAGTTTATGAATTTGACGATTCAAACGCACTTGCGGAAGCGCTCCCGACGATCTGGAATGAAACTGGACCCACTTTTGTGAATCTGAAGATTGCGCAAGCGGACGAACCGCCGCCGGATCGGTGGGGTGGTTTTCCATACCCGTATCTGCAAGAGTCACTCGCCGAATCTACACATAAATTAAAAGAAGCACTCGCAAAATAGTAGGCACGCGCCGGCGTGCCGTAACCCACGTCCAAACCTGCTGCGCTTATCCGCAAGGAATAATTAAAAAATGGAAACCACCACAAAATTAGAAACTCGACGAATGGGACGGACTGAGATGCGACCGAACGCGCTTGCACTCGGCGCGGCATGGTTGTGGCAGAAACCGGATGCTGAAGTTATCGGTGCAATCCGGCGCGGTATTGGACTTGGTATCAACTATATCGACACCTATCCGGGACACGCCGAACACCTCTGGGGAGAAGCACTCTCTGATGGATTGCGGGAAAAGGTTTATTTGCAGGCGAAGGTCGGCACACATCCAGAACGACGGAAAGATTTCTCCGCAGATGGGACACGATGGAGCGTCACAAACAGTCTCAAAAACCTCCGCACGGATGTCCTTGATTCTGTCCTCATCCACGATCCGCTTGATATGGAGAGCGTGCTGGCACCCGGATGTGCCTTGGATACGTTGTTGGAGATGAAAGCAGAGGGCCATATTCGACATATCGGGGCAGGGGTCCGCTCTCATGAATTCCACAAAGAACTCATCGAAACCGGACATATTGATATCGTCCTTACTTTCTTAGATTATACGCTGTTATCTCAATCTGCGTCCGAGACAACCTTGCCGATGGCACGCGAACACGATGTCGGTATCATCTTGGCGAGTCCATTAGGCATGGGAAGTCTGACCGGTGCAGAACCCACTGTTGAAGACGAACGCCGACGTAACCCCAACGCTGAACCCAAAGCATACTTGATGTGGAAATGGTGTCAGGAACGCAATGTCAACATCCGGCATCTGGCGATGCAGTTTTGTCTCGCTGCCCCCATAGAGGGAATTGTGATGTTCGGTCCCGCGGATAAAGCGCAAGTAGAAGACGGATATGAAGCGGCAACAGCGGACATCCCGGAACATATTTGGGAGGCGTTTGAGGCGGAGTTTGGTATCAAGCGTGGCATGTAGTCTCGGAATCTGCTTTGTTTTTCAAGGGGATCCGTTCGTAGTAGGGCAATTTATTGCCCGTTCTTGAGTGGTAAAATACTCCCTTACCTTTTTACCCCCGCAGTCAAATCTGAGGCGAATTGCTTCACCGCATCGAGCAATTGTGCCTCGTTGTCCATATTGTCTTCAATGACATTGACAATGGCACTCCCAACAATCACACCATCAGCGATCTGCGCGACCTGCGTTGCCTGATCTGGTGTTGATATACCAAAACCGACGCTGACCGGTTTATCCGTATGTTTCCGCAGCTCTGCGATCATCGGCGCGATTTCGTCTGACAACATCGCCCGCGCACCCGTTACACCTGTTACCGATACACAATAGATAAATCCCGTGCTGACCGAGGCGATCAATTGCATCCGTTCCGGCGGACTTGTCGGTGCCGCGAGAAAGATCGTGGCGAGATTATACTTCGGTGCGACTTCAAGGAGCGATTGTGCCTGCTCCGGCGGTAGATCCGGGACGATAACACCATCAACACCTGCGGCTTGTGCAGCCTTACAAAAGGTCTCCTCTCCCATCCGAAAGATCGGATTATAGTAGCCCATCAAAGCAATAGGAATATCCGTTTGTCTACGGAGGTCTCTCACCATTTCCAATATTTGTTGAAGTGAAATGCGATGCGTAAGTGCGCGTTCACTTGCGCGTTGGACGGTGGGACCATCTGCGATTGGATCAGAAAATGGGATACCGAGTTCGATGAGGTCTGCACCTGCTTCCTCAAGTGTAAGGAGCAGTTTGGAGGTAAGTTCAGGGTTCGGATCTCCGGCACAGACGTAGGGCATAAATGCCTTGGCACCTTGGTCTCGGAGTTCTTGAAATTTTTTGTCAATTCGGTTCATGGATATAATTGGGTTCCGGCTTTCTGTGAATATATTTTCTCAATTATACCTTACACAAATCGGATTGTCAAGGCAAGTTTGCAGCGAGTCGGAACCATTCCGTTCTCTTGTGGCGGTTTTCCGTGTTTGTATATAGCAATGCGTCAGGTGGGAACGTCGCGAATTGAGATAGAACCTTGAAAGAACACATGGAAAACCGAAAACGGGATGAATCTGGGGTTAATGTCTCTTTTCGTTGCACTTTTTCTCAAAATCAGGTACGATATTGAAAAAATTAATTCAAAGGAGCACGAAAATGGCAGCCATTAAGATTCTTCAGGACGGTCGAGTCACCATTCCCAAACACATTCGGGATACTTTGGGACTCAAGAAAGGCGATATTGCAGAAGCAAAACTTGAAGAGGGGAGAATAGTAATTACGCCTAACCTTTCGATAAAGAAAACTAACGATTTACGCCCAAAACGAACAAAGGCATCGGCTTGGAATGAGCTTCGACGTGTTATGGATAGCGTCCATGAGAAAAATAGGGGTATGAGCGAAGCGGAGGCCTCCGCAGATATCCAGCGTGCAGTCACCGAACTTCGCCAAGAAGAATATGAGAAGAAAACCTCGCGTTGTTCTTGATAGTGTTGTTGCAGTGAGTGCCTTTCTCACTACGGGTTTGACTGCTGAACTCATATATCAATGCCAGGAAAAGGTGCATCTTTATACGACTGAAGAAATCTTGCAGGAAATCCGCCGTGTGCTTTTAGAGAAAGACCATATTCGGAATCGCTATAACTACTCTACCATAGATGTGGACATTTTTCTCACGCAACTGTGGGAAATTAGCGCAATAGTTGGGCAGTTACCGGAGATTCGTGTCATAGAGCGCGACCCCAAAGATGACATGATCATTGCTTGTGCTGTCGCAGCATCTGCCGACTATATCATAAGTCGTGACAGACATCTGTTGGATTTGGGAAAATATCAGGGCATACAAATCGTTAGTCCAGAAGATTTTATGCCGACGCTGAGAGAGATTTAATTTTACGGTCCAGTATGTAAATGAAGTAAGATTCGGGATACAATATAGTCTTCCTGAGATTCGTCAATGCCTCGCAGATATCCCTCCTGAACCGCTTTTTCATCAGGCAGAACTTGGTAGAGCTTTCGCTTTTCTAAGTCCATGCAACTGCCATTTTCGATGCAAAGCACAAACTGTGTTTCTGATGGTTTCTTTTCCATGGTTTTCAGTCCAAAAATCGGGTATAAATGCCTTGGTTTCGGAGCTCTTGAAATTTTTCTCAATTCGATTCATGGATATATTTGAGTTCCGGCTTTCTGTGAATATGTTTTCTCAATTATACCTCGCATAAATCGAACTGTCAAGGAAAGTTTGATGAATTGCCAGAGGCATTCAGTTCTCTTGTAATACCATTTCTGATTGAAATTGTAGCATAAACTTTAGTTTGTGCATGCTTGTAGCATAGACTGGCGAATGCGCGTGTGGCATTCGCAAAGACTCTGTGCACTCAAGTGCGGTTAATGCGATATAAACTTTTAGAAATGGTATAAGAAGGGTGAAACGCTAAAAAACACTCCGATTCCGGGTATATCATTGTAGGAGTGACCTTCGGTCGCGATTTCTGGGATTAGTTTGTCGATGCCAGTACCTTTTGTGCTTTGCGAGGCAGTTCAAGAAAGCGAAGTCTCAAAGAGTACCATACCCTCTAAAACTAATCTCAATCTGTTAAGAGCCTTTAAGGAATTATTGTTATCACTTAATTTTGAATGATGATTACATTACGGGCCTCTAAACCTCTCAACGTTTGACATATCTCAAATTCGACGCTCTGCCCCGTTGACAGAGTGTTTTCGCCACAAACATCAGAGATAGATACAAAAATACGTGGAAGCCCACTGGATTGTATGAGACCTTGTCTGGTGTTATTTTTAAACTCCGTTACTTTACCTTGGTGTGTTTCCATTGTTGTAAATTCAATTAAACCCTGTCTATAGATAGTTACCATTTCCCGACTGACTTGCATCTCAATCTTATCTGAGTCAAAGTTCTCTATTGTACCATAAAGTTCGTGTCCAGCACGGGTGACAGCAAATGAAGAAACCTTCTTCTCCCGCGCTGAAGTGAGGAAGGAATCCAAGACCTTAAGAGTTTTTTTCCGACTTTTAATTGGTGATAGGGATTGTCTTTTTACATCTTCCCGGATTTGGATGTAACCTCTCAATGTTTTCCATCCCATAGCTGAACACGCAAAAAGAATATCCGGTTCTACCACCTGCGGCAATTCTTTTTCTCCATTGTAGGTAATAGCCGTAAGATTTTCGGCGGTTATTGCTTTTATACTCAGCCGAATTTTTCGATCTTTTGGTGATATACTAATTACTTTCACGTCTAACTCTTCGTCAATTGAAACTACCTCCTCTGGTTTTTCAATTTCCTGATCGGTTAATTCAGAAATGCGGATTAGTCCCTCAACACCTTTCTCAATTTCAACAAATGCACCAAAATCAGTCAGATCAACAATTTGTCCACGGACAACAGAACCGACGCTGTATTTTTCTGGAACCTCATCCCAAGGATCCGGCTGAGTTTGTTTGTGTCCCAATAGGATAAGTTGTTTGGAAACATCAATTCGGAGTACCTCAGTTTCAATCTTATCACCTTTCTTGAGGAGTTCGCGCGCGGTAGATCTCGGATCCCAAGAAAGGTTCTCGTTGTAAATTCTTCCTTCAATGCCTTGTTGATCGATTTTAACACGTGCGCCAAAATCGTGAATGTGTGTAATGCAACCGGTAATTTCCATGCCTATAGAGTACTTTTGCTCCAAATTCTCCCACGGATTCGGTTGCAGCTGTTTCAGGCTGAGAGGAAGTTGCTTGTGATGATTAGAGATCTCGAGTACCTTTGCTTCAATCTCATCATCGATATTGATAAATTTTGAAAAATCTTCGCTCTCAGGTGGTAGTGTAGTCCATGCTATTTCGGATGAATTAATACATCCTTCAATCCCCTCCTCTAGCTGTAGATAGATATTATTCTTCTTGGAAATCCTAGGTAGTGTTTACATTTTCTTAGCAGTTATGAGTATAGTAGCGAAATAGACA
>VXPE01000115.1:8997-23674 GCA_009839745.1 Candidatus Poribacteria bacterium | reverse complement strand
CAAAAGGGTTCTCTTTCTTCAAAAAATTCAGAAATTAATTATCAAACTCACGTTGAATAGAAAACAGATAGTTATCACGCTTTCCCTCGGACTCATGGGCATGATTTTACTCATGTCCGTTGGGTGCGATAGGTTTGACCTTGGCATGATTGATAACAACCGAGACGAACTTGACACTGTGGATCCGAACCTCGTTAGAGCCAATACGATGTTTGGATTTAAGTTGCTCAATGAACTCCGAAAAATCGAGCAGAATAATAATACACTTATCTCGCCCTTCAGCCTCTCTGTCGCACTCGCCATGGCACGCAACGGCGCAGGGGGTGAAACCGAACAAGCAATAGTATCTGCGTTGCAACTGCAAGCATTAGCTCCCGAGTCAATCAATGCCAACTATGTATACTTGCAAAGAGCCCTTCAGGCACCTGATTCAAAGGTGACATTGGAGATTGCAAACGCCTTTTGGGCTGCCGACGATATTGAGTTCGATCCCGGTTTTCTGGATCGAAATAATCAATTCTTGGATACAGAAATCGCAACACTCGATTTCACAGAGCCGAGGAATGTTGAAACCATCAACGACAGCATAAATACCAACACTAACGGGGCGATTCCAAGTGTTGTTGAGGCAATCGACCCTCAAACGATAGCGTGTCTGATTAGCGGGATTTATTTTAAGGGAAATTGGCAAGAAGAATTCGACACATCGCGGACACTGGACGAACCCTTCACTCTCGTGAACGGCGATAAAAAACAGATCCCAATGATGCGCCGCACAGACTGGTACCCATATTATGCAGGCGATCAGTTTCAAGCAGTCAGCCTTCCTTACGAGGATGGTCAAATGGGTATGTATATCTTCTTGCCGAATCGGGACACCGATCTCAACACCTTCTTAGACCGTTTGAACGTCGAAAATTGGGAGGGTTGGATGCAGCTATTCTCCCAAAGGGAGGTGTCGCTCGTCATGCCCACATTCAAGCTACAATATTCAGCAGAGCTGAAGGCGGCATTAGAGCAACTCGCTATGGGTATTGCATTTGACGAAGATCGCGCCGATTTCAGTCGCATGACGGCTTCATCGGTGCCGGTGTTTATTAGTTATCTGACGCATACGGCAGTCGTTGAAGTCAATGAAGAGGGCACTGAAGCCTCCACGGGGAGTTCTGTTTTTCTCGATGTCATGCCCTTCGTAACGCTTGATGCATCCATACCGCCTATTCCATTTGTTGTAAATCGACCGTTTTTTCTTGCGATCCGAGATAATCAGACAGGAACCGTATTATTTATGGGGGCTGTTGTGGACCCAACAACAGTGAAGAAACCGCCATTCATACCGGAACCGGAGCCTTTTTAGCATGGTATCCTATATTTTCTGAAAGGTAGGTATCCGTTCCATGAGAGTCACATGTCTGACTGTATTTGTGCTCAACCTCGTTTCGATATGGTCTCCCTCCGCGAGTTTGGCTGAATACCCTCTTTATACACAAGTTGGTTTGCCGGAGGGTGCAAAGGCACGCTTCGGTCAAAGTGGATTGTATGGTGTCATCGAGCACGCCCTCCATCCGACTGATCCTTGGGTCGCGGTCGCCGGTCATATCGGCGTTTGGATATATGAGGCGAACACGCTGCAGCTTCACGACCTGTTTATACCTCCTGAAGGCACGCAGAGCTCCCACCTTATGCGAGCCAGTCCAAATAATAGGACACTTGCTATTGGATATAACAACGGCATCATAGAATTATGGGATATTCCTACTCGAGTCCGTAGGCACCTCACTGGACCTTCCGCCAGTGTCACAAGCATGCATTTCAGTCAAGATGGTAGCTTACTTGCCACTGGAAGTCTGGATGGAACCGTCCGTTTGTGGGATGTCACCACTGGGAGATTACACGACACCTTTGATGGACATTATAGTATTGGCTTTGGCCCCGACGATAGCCGCCTTGTCGTTGGACGCAAGCATCCAGACGGAAACCTCGTCACTGAAGTCCATGTGTGGAATGTCGCTACAGGTGCACTACAATATGCTTTAAATGCTTTTAATGCTGCAGATGTTCATCATATATACACCCAGCGACCCTACCTCAGTCCAGATGGCAGTACACTTGTTGTAGAGGGCGGACCCAGTGATACGGTGTATTTATGGGATATCGAGACAGGGAAACTCCGTCATACGCTTATGGATCCCGCTGCCCTCATAAAACCGAAACTTTTCAATCCAGAGGGTAACATACTGGCTACCTCGGTGAAGGATATAGTGCGTTTATGGAATGTCGACACGGGTAAACTTCAAAAGACCTTTAACACAAAAGATTTAGCCATATCAAACGCCCTATATTTCAGTGCAGATGGTAGCACACTCGTAACAGTAGATTATGAGGGTGTAGTTCAGATGTGGGATATTCTGACCGGGTCACTGCGTGGAACCGTAAAGGTATCTGGATGGATATTTGGTGTATATTTGAGTCGAGATGGCAATACACTCACTATCTGGTTGTGGGAGGGCGCCCTTCGCTGGGATATCAGCACTAAGGAAGTACACAAAGCTCTTGAATGGGAAAGGCTTCCCTCTTTCAGGGATCTCCGATTCAGCCCGGATGGTAGACTCCTCGCTATAGGTGGGAATTTCTTGAATATTTCAAATGGCATGGTGCACAGCAAACTTGAGACATCTTTTAACTTAGTCCATCATTTACGTTTTCATCCGGATGGTAAGACATGTATTGCGATAGCAGACCAAACCGTTTTATTGTCAGATGTCGATACCGGAGCCCCTCTGCACACCTTTAACACGGCCTTTCCGCCCGAGGATTATGTGAGTCTCGGTCGGACGAATAGACAACTTGGGAATATCAGTACTATAGATTTGAGTCCGGATGGCAGCACACTTGCTGTTGGGTTCAATTTTAATATTTTGGATAAGCTTCTTGATGAAGTAGGGGTTGAAGCTCCACCGGCAGTGGCACAGGGAATCCGTAGTGGATTGGGGATTTGGAACGTAGCGACGGGACAACACGAGTTGACACTTGGACAGTATACAGACGAGATTTATAGTGTATGCTATAGTCCAGGTGGTCGGATACTTGCTGTCGCGAGTAGACATTATGATCAATTCATTGATGACAGTAAATACCTCCACCCGAATATAGACCTTTGGGATACCTCTACCGGAGCATTGCTCAAAACGCTGAGATCCCCCACACCGGCACTTGATGCCATTGAAGTATATTTTAGTCCGGATGGTACCATCATCGCTGCGAGAGATAGGGACCGGACAGGCAGGAGCGGGGGCACAATTTACTTATGGAACGCCACGACCGGGGAATCCTTTTGCACGCGCCTCCACGGGGACGACCATACGGTTTTGACTTTCGCACCCGATAGCAAGACACTTGCCACCGGAGGTCGGGATGGGACCCTCCGGCTATGGGATGTCCGAACCGGCGGACTCCGCAAAACGCCTCCCGTTCCCAATGTCTTCGGCATCAGTTGCCTCAGTTTCGCACCAGATGGGAAAACACTTGCCACCGGAGGTTGGAATGGGACAGTAACCCTATGGGAAATTGATCCAATATGGGGAGGTGAACTGGTAAACGTAGACCAACGACTGACAAATGATGTGAATGGGGATCATATAATCTCTATACACGATCTTCTCATGACAGCCTCACAGCTCGGGACAGTAGGCGAAAATGGTACAGACACCAATAGTGATGGAATCGTAGATATTTTAGATGTCCTTTTGGTCGCAAGTTCCATCGGATCCTGTACTGCTTACACCCCCGAAATATACGATTACGCACGAGAAAAATTTAATGCGGCAGATGTCCAACTCTGGTTAAAGTATGCTCGACGGTTATCTACGACAGATTTTGATGTGCAGCAGGCAATTCTGGTGTTACAACAGATACTGTCAATATTAACACCGATAGAGACAGCACTCCTCCCAAATTATCCGAATCCATTCCATTCCAAGACTTATATCCCGTATCAGTTAGCCACACCCGCAGATGTTAGTGTGTCGATCCATGCTGCCAATGGAGCATTGGTTCGCGTTTTGGGACTCGAACATCAACCGACAGGCATCTATCAAAGTTTGGACCACGCCGTATACTGGGATGGAAGAAACCAACTCGGTGAACCTGTGGCAAGCGGCGTGTATTTTTACACGCTGACTGCAGGCGACTTCTCCGCGACGCGCAAGATGTTGATACGGAAGTAGACTTACCAAAATCGAATATTCCCAAAGTTCGGATATTTGTTGACAGCACACGTAAATATCAGGTATAATTAAAAACAATGTGACACCTTGTTGGCAAGTCCTTATTCAATTTTTTACGAAGAGGATACCGAAATGAAATTCGGACTGCTTTTTTCGCTTATCTTTTTGCTCCTGAGTTCGCCAGCGTTTGGAGAACTCAGTCCTGCGGATCTGGAAAAAATCAATGCAATGTTCAAGGCATCCGAAGCACGTATGAAGGAATACGTCACACAGGAAATCGCGAAGGTCAATGTCAAGATTGACGAGATGGACCGACGGTTGACAAGTGAGATGAGATCTATAGAAAAACGCTTTGATACTCGTTTTGACGATACAAACAAACACTTAGACGATACAAACAAACGCTTAGACAACCAATTTTTGCTGCTTCTGGCATTGATAGGGTTCATCGGTGTTGTTATTGGTATTCCTCAGATACTTGTCGCTCTGCAACGCAAGAACCAACGCGCACAGGATGAGAAAATTGAAGCACAACAGGAGCAAATCGAGATACTCATCAAAGAAATAGAGACCCTCAAACAACATTAGATGCGATAAACGCTCAGGGAAATTGAAGGAATTCAAGGATGCACAACCAAACTGTTAAATCGATGACGGGCCGTGAACGGGTGCTTGCCGCGCTTCGCAACGAACCCACCGATCGAACGCCTATCTGTAATCCGACTTCTGTCGCTACGGTCGAACTGATGGATCTCGTAGATGCCCCCTTCCCACAGGCAAATCGAGAACCGGAACTCATGGCACGGCTCGCTGCTACGGGATACACCGAACTCGGGTTCGATACCATCATGCCCGTTTTCACGATCATCCAAGAATCCAGCGCACTCGGTTGCCAAATTCAGTGGGAACAGAAGGATAACTGGCCCACCGTTAGAATGCGAGAACCGATCTGGGAAGATGTCGATGATATCGTTGTCCCGAACGACTTTTTGACACATCCAGACACCCAGTGCGTCTTGGAAGCGATCAAAATCCTGAAGAAAGAATACGGGGATGATGTCGCTGTCATCGGGAAAACGATGGGACCCTGGTCGCTCGGCTACCACTGCTTTGGGGTTGAACCTTTCTTGTTGCTCTCGCTTGACGATCCGGGTAAAACCAAACTCGCGCTTGATCGGATGAAGGAAGCCACTGTGCAATTCGGCATCGCACAAATCGAGGCGGGTGCCGATGCCCTTACGCTCCCGGACCACGCCACAGGCGATCTCGTGAGTGGTGAATACTACCAACGCTACCTTCGGGACCTTCACATCGAATTCGTTGAACGTCTCCCTATCCCTTTAATCCTGCACATCTGTGGACGCACGGTTGACAGAATGGAATACATCGCACAGACCGGTATGTCCGCCTTCCACTTCGATTCCAAAAACGAACCGCAGGAATCCATGGACATCATGAAAGAACGCATCGCGCTCGTCGGCAATATTAACAACCCTGAAACGCTGTTTTCTAAAGAACCGGAAGACGTTAAAGCGGAAGTCGTGAAAAACCTTGAGGCAGGCGTGCCACTCATCGGCCCGGAGTGTGCGATCCCACTTCAGACAACCATCGAAAACCTCCAAGCGATTCCCGAAGCCGTCCAAGAATGGCACAAGGCACAGGTATAAAACAGTTGTCAGTTATCAGTTGTCAGTTAAGAGGTGTTTTTAGAAGAAAGAGTGTCTCTTAAAATAGTCGCAAAACCCGTAGTCGTAATGAAATGGAGAGCGGATATAAGGAACGCACGTCAAAGTTCAAACGTACGCTGTTCCTCCGCAAGGTAAATTTAAAAAATGAAAAAAATTACGGTCTTACTGCTAACGACCTGTTTAATCCTGACCAACTTTTTAACGACAGGCTATACACAAGAGACGGATCTTGAACACCTACAGGCATCCGATGTCAATGTCGATGGCGTGGTAAACATTCTTGATCTGACGCTCGTCGCTACAAACTTCGGCACGACACTCGCCGCAGATCAGACCCTTAACATAGACGTCAACAGGGACGGCACCGTTAATATCCTCGATTTGACGCGCGTCGCGAGCCATTTGGGTAGTAGGTCGGGTATCCCGTTTGAAGTCACAGACCCAACCTTTGACGATATTGTCTTGGGTTCCGAACTGCCGATTGTGGTAGAATTTAAAGACGATACCTGACCCTTCTGTATATTGATGCGACCGGTGGTCGCAGAAGTGGCATTGGAATATCGAGAGGTCTTCAGTTTCGTCAAGTTGGATGTAAGGACGCAACCCGAGAAAACGACTGAATATCGCATCCGGGCAACGCCCACCTATATCGTATTCAGAGACGGAGAGATTGTCCAAGGCTTCGCTGGTGCAATGCCTAAGGCTGAATTGGTGCAACGCATCCTTGGCATCTTAGAGATTGAAGAAACTAAGGAGAAAAAATGAGAAAAATAACCTTTTTATTCTTAACGACCTGTTTGATTCTCACGCATTTAACCGTAGGCTATACACAAGAGACCGATCTCGAAACGTTAAGAGCCTCCGATGTTAACGCCGATGGCGTGATAAACATCCTCGATCTGACGCTTGTCGCCGCACATCTCGGCACGACACCCACCGCAGATCAGACACCGAACCCGGATGTCAACGGAGACGGCACCGTCAATATCCTCGATTTGACCCGCGTCGCGAGCCACGTAGGTAAAACCGTCCCTCCACCTGTGATATTCGTGAGTGCAAACCCAGCAATCGGTTCACAGTTGACGCTGAACGATACCATCACGCTTACTTTTGATAACATGCCAGACGATGTTACAGTGAACGCAGGTACCGCTACGGTCACCGACAAAACTGTGAAAATCACGGGTCCTTTTAATGCGGGTCGGCTTACGTTAACGATTACTTGGACAGACGGCACCCAAACGCTCGATTATACCATCAGAACCCCTGCGGCGTTCCTGAGTGCGAACCCAGCAGCTAACGCGAAACTGACTGTGGACGATACTATCACCCTTACCTTTGACAACCCTCCAGAAGATGTCACTGTGAGTACGGGTGTCCCTACAGTCGCTGACAAAACCGTGTCAATCATGGGTCCCTTCGACCCAGGGGCACTCGCACTGACAATCATTTGGGCGGATGGTACTCAGACGCTCAACTATACCATTAGAACTCCCGCAGCGTTCGTTCGCGCAAACCCAGCGGCACAATCGCAAATTGATGTCGATGATACCATTACCCTTACCTTTGACAACCCACCAGAGGACGTTACAGTAAGCACAGGTGTCGCTACAGTCGCTGACAAAACCGTGGAAATCGCGGGTCCTTTTGACGCAGGGGCACTCGCCTTGACAGTCACCTGGGCAGATGGCACCCAGACGCTCAACTATACCATCAGAACCCCTGCCGCGTTTGTGAGGGCAAACCCAGCGGTCCGATCGCACATTGATGTCAACGATACCATTACCCTTACCTTTGACAATCCACCAGAGGACGTTACAGTCAACACAGGAACGACGAGAATCACGGGCAAGCGGGTGCGAATCACGGGTCCTTTTGACGCAGGCAGACTCGCTTTGACTGTCGTTTGGGCAGATGGCACCCAAACGCTCAACTATACCGTTCGTGCCCCGGATACCGAAGCCCCCAAGATTACCAGCGGAAGCGTTAACAACGGCGACAAGGACGTTGACCCTGAGGCACTTAACACCCGTGGACAGCTCGAGGTTACTTTCAACGAAACCGTAACCGGCACCATCGCACTGCGAACCGCCGCGGGTGTTGATGCGGGTTGGATCGGCAAAGTTTCAGGTAAGAAAGGGACGCTTGAGTTGGTTAGAGGGAAGGAGCTCGACAACGCAATCACCTATGTTATTGCGGGGAAAGTCAGTGATGCGGCTGGCAATTCGACGGATATCAACATCCGGTTTACCACTGCCCCTAAGACCTCCGGCATTCCATTTTCAGTCACAGATGCGACGTTCAACTCCCTCGTGCTGAACTCAGAAATACCGGTCGTGGTTGAGTTTGTAAAAGACGGCTGACCGTTCTGTAAAAGAATGGCGCCAGTTGTCGCCGAAATTGCTTTAGAGAACCGGAACACGTTTGCTGTCGCGAAAATGAATGTCGCGCAGAGTCGACAAACAACCGGCAAATATCAGGTTAGGGCACATCCGACTTATATCGTATTCGAAGGTGGGAAGCTTGTTGGACGCGCCGGCGGAGTGATATCGAAAGCCAAGCTGCTTCAGAGTATTCTGGGTGCGATAGATAATTAAGGGTGGTGCATAAATATGTCCCGTAGGGTTGGGGCTCCCAATCCGTCGGATGAACGGATAGGACATTCTTCATAGGGCGGATCTCTGTATCCGCCCATTTTTATTTTCTATTACAGGCTACTCCGATGGTAGAACCACCACTCCAACACGAGCAGCAGGAATGCGGCAAGCGCAAACCAACGCCATATCTCCTGTGCCATCGGTTGCAATCCGCCTTCTACATCCATTGAAGGTTCTGCAACCGACCCTGTAGGAGAAGATGACACCGCAGATTCTGTAGCATTCAGCAAATTGACTGTGAACCGCTCAAGCAACTTACCATCCGCAAAGAGGGTGTAGACCCCGATCTGATCTGTCTCGGTGTATATCGGACGCTCCACTCCAACCGTGGTTCCATTGGGTTTCTGCACATGAAGCGTGCGTCCCTCACGCGCCAACGCAACGCGCACCTCTTCACCCGTTCGGAAGGCGTGTCGGGTTCCACTTCCCTGAGACCGAAGCGGCTGCAGCGGAGCCGTTCCGACTTCAAACCACGCCAAACACTGGTAGATAAATTGCGGGACTTCCGGAATCGTTAGCGCAAAATTAGAGATTTCGGGGTTAAACGCATCAAACTCGAAAACAAGCAGTCGAGTGTCCTGCCTGCTACCGATCCATATCAACGCCCCTTTCTCCGTCTCAACAAGCGAATGCCCCCAGAGTGGCAACTCCCGATGCGTAGACTCGCTCACCCGTATCCCTTGCAGCGACACATTCTCCATGAGCGGGTGATTCCCATCCTCTGTGATAACGCGCACAGGGGTCATCTCGGTTTCGACAACTGGAGCGTCCTCTCGAATGAAGGGCAGGTTGTCACCCGGCGCGATGAAGACCAAAGCCGTTCCAGAGGCAACTTCAGCGAAATCTTCAAAAGCCTCGCGTCCAGCGAGCGTGCCACCATCGAAAATGGTGACATCCGCATCACCTGTGCCGTGATAGTCCGCCGGATCAACCAAACGTAGTTGCACGTGATCCCCATAAGATTCCAAAAGTTCGGGTAGCAACGATCTCCGATTGTCACTGACAAGCAAAATGCGCAGTGAGGGAACAGGAGATAAAAGTGCCCATGCACTGTTATCAAGCGAAAAATGGTCATCCACATCAAGGTGTGCCCTGAGAACTTTTCCCGCTAAACCGCTCGGATCCCCTGAAAACAGCACGGATTTGGTCTCACCCGCCGGAACAAACACCGTTCTGTCATCAAGCGGAACAGTTTCCACTGCCAAATGAACGTCGAATTCCCTGGGACTCTCCGTAAAATTCTGAATGCCGATGAGGACCTCGTAACGATCGGTTAACATCTCAACACTGAATCTAACAATACCGATATTCTCTGCATTTCCACCCACTCCAATTTCCTGCACCGGCAGCGGGACATCGGGTAGATTTTCAAACGTTCCACTGATAAAGACAATGTTATCTTGTTGGGAATCCGTATAGCGTGTTGCGGCATCGAACACGGGACGGAGATTACGCGGGGTATGCGTCTGAGCGATGTCCTCTATGGCTTGATGGAGTTTCGAGGTATCCGTCGTAAAAGTCTGTTGGATGTAGGTTTCAGGGGAATTCGTCACCATGAGCATCAGCCCACCACTCGTGGTAATCTCTTTAATATACTGCTGTGCTGCCCGTTTTGCGAGTGTGAGACGGGTTTCTCCCATCTCTGTGGAGGACATACCCGCGGCGTTATCAAGGATAAGGATTGCTTTGCCGGGCATGAATCCGGGTCTACGCAGTGCCGGACGCGCGACACTGCCTATCAGGAGCAACAAAAACAGCACCTGCAGCAGTGGGAGCAGTAGGTTACGGAGGCGTTGGAAAGGGATATTTGCTCTCCGGTCTTCGTCGGTGGAGAGCCAAAACATAATGCTGGGAACGAGGCGGGGGTGGCGGCGTAATTTCAGAAAGTGAAGTGCCACCACGACTGGAATAACACCGAGTAGATAAAACGCGGCAGGGTTCAGGAATTGCATTTTCGCCTCCCTGCGGACCTTTTAGCACCAAGGAATACTAAGCGTCCTCTTTCTCCTTGAGGCTCTCCAGAACCTCATCGGCTTCCAGCCTGCCAGTCTCGCCATAGTCTTGGAGGCGTTCACATTCCGCTCGGACTTTATCGTGTTCGTCAAGTTCTAAATAGAGTTTCGCTAAATTCGTGTGCATTTCCCGAAACACCCCGGGCCAATTCCGTTCGCCTTCTTTGTCCACGATACGGGTTGCATTTGTGATAGCCGTATTGACAACCTCGTCTAATTCGGCTTTTTCCTCAGTTGAGATCTGAAAATCCGCCGCTTTGCGTTTTTCGTTGTAGGCTTGTAGGTCACTGAGTGCCTTATCGCATTGATTATATGTTTTTTCGATACTCAACGCCCCTTCAAACATTCTTGATAAGAATCCTAATTTCATAGCGTCTCCGAATTAGTGTAGGGCAGAGGTGGAAGTGCCCCGCCCTACAAATTATTTTAGATTTTAGATTTAGAAACCGGTTTTCAAGTCTCCCCACGTCACCGCTAACTTATCTCGGGCTTCAACGGCAAGTACGCCTGGCACACTCAGCTCCATGGATTCTCGAACCTCGTCTTCCGTCAACGCCTTCGCATAGATAACGACTTCATCGATAATGGCGTCCTCGACTTTATGGAGGTTCGGATTCTCGCCTGCCCCGATATAAATCGCTGCCTCTTTGAACTTGGGCCACTTGAAATTTTCGGGTTGCTCACCGATAAATTTACCGTTGACATAGATTTTGCCATCTTTCCCATCGGCAACCAAAACGTAGTGGTACCACTCTTTCAATTCAAATGTGAAGTTCGCGAGACTTTTGTCGGCGTGATGTCCGGCATCCCAAAACGGGTTGAAAGCGGGGTTCACCATCGTCCGAAACTCGCAACACCCACCCGCGGCGGCTTCAATCGAGATGATCCCATCATACGAGGCGTGTTGGTTCAGGTAAAACCACGCTTCCATTGTGATCTCTGTCTTCTCCCCGATCGGAACGATAAAGTCGTTCTGTTCCATTACAACGACACCACCGTTGAGATGGATCGCTTTCTTGAATTCCCCATCGACGAGCGAACCCTTTCCAACCAATTCTGCGTCGTTTCCGTTACCAGAATCATCGGTAATTTTGTTACCACTCATTTTGTCAAAAGAGTAATAGACAAGGATGTCCTCTTCCTCGATAGCATAAGAGAGACTCACCGCAAATACACAGATCGCCGTAAGCCCCAACAGGAATAGATTTCCACGCATTCTTGTACCTCCTTAATCATTTTAATAAGAATTTTAACACATATCTGGGGCATCGTCAATGTATTATTTTTTAATTTTACCTTGCGGAGGAATAATGCTACAATAACCGCATGACATTTCTTGAAGCGATTCTTCTCGGGATTTTACAAGGTTTAACGGAATTCCTACCGGTCAGTAGTTCGGGACACCTCGTCTTGGCACAGCAATTCCTCGGACTCAAGGAGCCCCTCATCTTTTTTGATGTGATGCTTCACGTCGGCACATTAGCTGCTGTGCTCGTCGGCTATCGTGAGGCAATAGGAAGGTTGCTGATAGGTGGATTTACGACGGTCGGGGATACCCAATTTTGGCGGAAACCCAGAGCAACGCTCAATACATCCGCGGAACTCAAGTTCATATCGCTGATATTGATCGGCTCCATCCCGACCGGAATTATTGCAGTGGTGTTCAAGACGCAATTAGAGTCTTTTTTCGATGAAGTCCGCATCGTGAGCGTTATGCTCATCCTCACCGGCATCATTCTCCAACTCCCGCGACTCCGCAGAGAGAAAGAGGATAGTTCCGATACCCCCACTGCGGCATTGAAAACGTGGCACGCGCCGCTCATCGGCATCGCCCAGGGATGCGCAATTACACCCGGCATCTCCCGTTCCGGTTCGACCATCTCGTTGGCACTCTTTCTGGGGATTCCCGCCAAAACCGCCGCCGAATACTCGTTCCTCCTCTCAATTCCTGCGATCCTCGGTGCGGTCGCCCTCAAAATCCGAGACCTCGGAGACACCACAATCCCACTTCACATCGTGGGAACTGGAATGCTTGCATCGTTTATCGTCGGCTATATCGCGCTGCGGTTCCTATTGGTTCTGCTAAACCGCGGGCGCTTCTCCATCTTTTCCTATTACTGCGTTGCCTTAGGGCTGACCTCACTCTTAATCGCCTTAATCCAGTAAGTCGCAACGCAGCCGAGGACTTTTTTGTTGTAGTGCCGCATCTCTGGCACCATCCCGATCCGCTTTAAGATGTCGCAGATTTTCTTATCGTTCTGAAGTGTGTTCCGAATCCACTTCTTTCCGGTGCACCTATAAATCAGACTCGCGAGATACATCTGCAATGGCTTCAATTTGAAGCGTTTGAGATACCGAAGTGGAAACCCCACACCGTGTCCAGAGATGGCGAGCGTGCCTCCAGGTTTCAAGACCCGCGCCAGTTCCGTTAAGGCGGTTGTGTCATCAGGGACATGGGGCATAACGAGAAAACAGGTGACGAGATCAAAAGATGCGTCTGCGAAGGGTAGGATCGGAAGCGAGGCACGTAGCAAAGCAGGTTGTGCAGAAGGCGGCTCTATTAACTTCCCGATTCGAGAACGTCCAGCCGTCAGAAAAATGGCATCCACATCCACACCCACAAGGAGTTCTGGTGTATCGGTAGAGAGGGCAACCAGAAGATTCCCCGGTCCACACCCAACATCTAATACCCTTTTGCGGGTAGCATTGATGTTCAACGTATCGAGTTGATTTCGTGTTGTGCCGCGCGCTAACTCGCGGTAAGCGTTCTGGATGTAGGCACGATGCCATTCTGTCACGCGATTTCTCCTACAAGCAACAGATATTTCTTATGCCCCACACAATTGCCGATAAATCTCTTCCAATTTTTGAATAGACCCCGCACTGTCAAACTTCTGTTGAATCGTCGCGCGGGCATTCCTACCCAATTCGCTCGCAAGATCAGGCTCCGACAGCACCCGATGCAGTGCTGCCGCTAACGCCGCTGGATCCTGTGGTGGAACCCGGATACCGTTCTTTTCATCTTCTATCAGATCCACAACACCCCCCACATCCGAGGCAATGCACGGCATCCCGATCCCCATCGCTTCGATCAATGCGTTGGGTGAACTCTCGTGCAACGATGGGAGCACGAAAACATCTGCTGTCAGAAGCACAGAAAAAACATCTTCACAGAAACCCGGAAACGTCACCCACTCCGAGAGCCCGTGTGCTGCTGTGTGTGATCGGAGTTCCGTTTCCAGTTCACCCTCACCGAGAAACGTGCATCGCCAGGCGACATCTTCTCGGTCCAACATATTTAACGCCTCAATCAGATACCGATGCCCCTTTTCAGACGCGAACCGTCCGACGCTTACGATTAATTTCTCTTCGGGGTGACACGTGTGTGGCGGTGACCACGTCTCGGTGGGTAATTCCAATAGATTGGGGATGCTGACAACCTTTTTGTCTGGATACCGCTGGTGGAGATGTCGTTGGATCTGCGTCGAGTTCGTCAGCAGGACATTGGCGGCATTGTAGATGAGTTTTTCTGTAAGCCAAAGCCGAAACTTTCCGTATCTCGCGTGGTAGTCGCCGCGTTGGGAAGCGATGAACGGAATCTGTCGCCACAGTCCGCATTTACGGGAGAGTCCACAGAGGAAATTGGAATACCATAACCAGCTATGCACGATGTCGGGTTTGATAGCGTTGACGATCCCACCGAGTGCGAACGCTTTTTCGAGCAACCGTATGCGGCTACCTTTACCGGCGAGCGTTGCGATCTCGCGCACACAGGGGAGTGCTGTGAGTTCTCTGAGGCGTTCGCCTTGGGTACGGCTCAGCACAATGAACGCTTCATACTGTTCCGGTGGCAACCGATCCAACGTTTTGAGGAGTTGCGATTCGGCACCGTCCTTCGTCATAGAATCAATGACATAAAGTATTTTAATTTTACCTTGCGGGTCGGTGAGGCAGTTCGGGACATGAACCTGACTTCACGTAGATCCGCCCTCCGCTACGCTTACGGGCTACCGGTATGGAATCAATGACATAAAGAACCTTAATTTTACCTTGCGGGTCGGTGAGGCAGTTCGGGACATGAACCTGACTTCACG